>SKPJ01000113.1 GCA_007119595.1 Myxococcales bacterium | reverse complement strand
GTCGAAGCGGCGTTGCGGCTCACTCGACGATGCTACATCGCATCGCCTCGTCGCCGCGCCTTGTCCGACGCACACTCGACTTTGCAGTCTATCTCCATCAACTTCTGCTCACGGCGTAGTACTGGGCGATACCGATTATCTATTCCAGATGACAGTGAAGTGCTAAATGCCCGGGGTTCGATGGCTCCGGCAATCCAGTTTTGCAGACAAAGGAAAAAACAATGAAGCGATATAGAATTGGATGGATCGCCATCTGCCTGCTCTTGGTGGGCGGAGCTTGTGACTGTTCGGATGATGTGGGTGACAGTGATGCAGAAGAAAACGGAGATGGGGGCGCCGATGTCCACGTCGGCGACGACACCCTGGTGAATGGCGGTGATATAGGCGAGGACGCCCTGGTAAATGGGGGCCAAATCGGGGATGTGGCAGAGCAAGAAAACAGCGAGGAGGAACCCGGTTACTGGGAGTTGATAGACACCGGGGTGACGTCATTGCGATATGTTTCGTCGCATTTTATTGACGAGGACAACGGATGGCTCCTCGCCGAGGACAACACCACTGGCGAGCAGTTCGTCATTCGCACCATCGATGGTGGTCACACCTGGGAGCAACTGGATGCTCCCAATGGAGCAATCCGGAACATCTTTTTCCATGACCAGGATCACGGCTGGCTCCCTGAGACGTTTGGTCCCCCGGGCCAAGACGCCGGGGTATGGAGAACGGAAAATGGTGGTGAGGACTGGGAGTACTACGAGGTAGAAGAGGGGTACAACAACAGATTGGAAGCAATTTATTTTGTGGACGAGAACACCGGTTGGGTCGGCGGAGATGCAATTTTTCGAACCGACGATGGCGGAAAGAGTTGGACCACGCAGCTCGAGGAGGATGTGCAACTCCTCGTGAACGACGCGTATTTCGTCGATGAGTCGGTGGGAACGATGGTAGGCAATACGGGATTGGTTTTCCATACCCGGGACGGTGGCCAGAATTGGGATCAGGTCGTATCGGAGGAGGTGGGAGGAGAGCCCTTTTTTGTGAGTTTTTTGGACGCCGAACTTGGCTGGATCAGGGCACGGAGCGGAAGGGTATTGCACACCGAGGATGGGGGACAGACGTGGACAGAGATCGGAGATATATCCGACAATAGTGACAGTCGAGGACGTGGACTTGGAGCCGTCTCATTTATCGACGCCGATCGGGGATGGGTGGGGGGAGGCCAGGGGGAAATCCATCGAACGACAGACGGTGGAGTGAGTTGGGAGTTGGAGCAAGTTATCTATCAAGGGGAGCACACGGTGACATTGTTGGATTTATATATGATTCACGAAGATTTGGGCTTCGCGGCGGGAGGCAGGGATCTCCATGCCGAGGTCGAAACGGTTCCCGTGCTTCGGTATTCCAGCCGAGAGGATGATTAGCGACAAGTGGAGAAGGCGGTATTGACGATCGCTGAAGACTCAACGATCCATCCGTCGTGGGTGGGGGCGTCGCGAAGCCGCATTCTGGGGAGATTTCTTTGATCTTCCTTGAGGCATCTGGACCGCTTCGGTACTCTTGAGGAAATGATTGCACGGATTCAATAATTGCAGGATGGCGAGCCATGAAACGACATGGGACGCAAAGGGGGAGGGGGCAAGGTCTGGATTCCAGGCCCAGCCGGCTCAATCCACTGATTGTAATGGGGATACATCTCGCAGGAATATTGGCCGTTGCCGTTGCGGTGGCGGCCGTTGTGTTGCCTGGAACCCATGCCGGAATGTTGTGGACGGTGGGGCTTGCCAATGGTGAAATTGGGCGGTCGCTATTGCTCAAAGCCGGGATTCACATTGGGTTGTCGACGCTGATCTGGTTCGCCGTGGCAGCGGCGGTGGAGGCGATGTGGAAGAAGCGGCATCGGCTCCAACCACAGCAACGGATGATGCGGCGAAGCAGGGGCTCGGTGTATCTGGAATTCATCATGGTGTTGCCGGTCTTTTTGTTGCTCACCTTCGGGATGATGCAGTTGACGGTCATCAATATCGGGGGCGCTCTTGTGCGGGTGGCGGCCTATGAGGGAGCGCGCGCGGTGTGGCTGTGGCAGCCGGAACTTGCCGTCGGTGAGATCGACGAAGACGATCTCAGGGATAGGGCCCGCATTGCCATTGCATTGGTGATGACACCGGTGGCTCCCGGTGATTTTACGATGGAGGTCGCCACAGACGAATCCACTCATGAGTTCAAGATGATGCGCAAAGCGATGACCGCCCGTTTCCACAACTCTCCAGAGAATGCGATCATCGAGGGAGCTATGGGTTCGCTGAGTTTCGACGAGAGCAATGTCTCATTGGCTCAGGCCCTGGACTCCGCCAGCATTCCCGAGCGGGCCTACCGAAAATTTACCTTCAGCTATTTGGCGACCACCATCGACGACACGGTTCTCGATACCGCTGCCGCGGAGGAATCGCTCATCACCGAGCCCGACGAAGTGGGCGTCCATTTTGTATACTATCAGCATATGGCAATGCCCTTCGTCGACGCCTTATTCGGTCAGCCCCATCCAGACGATGATCCAGATGATGAATTCGCCGGGCGCAGCGGTAACTATTTTGCGTGGAATGCCAAATTTACCTTTCCTCCTCAGCGCCACAGACCGAATCGCGTTCTGCCCTGAGCGAGTATGCAAATTAATTGATGAGAGGAGATGATGATCGATCATAGGGCCAGCCAGGAGGGGACAGCGCGCTGTCATCGCGTCCACCGCGATCAGGGCGGAGCGATGGCGTTGATGTCATTGGCGGCCATTTTGATCATCATCATGATGGGCATGGTGTTGTACGATGTCGCAGGCCTCGGCGTCGACAAGACCCACCTGCAGACCTCCACCGATTCCTCGGCATATTCGCAGGCCACCATTCAGGCGCGATCGATGAATATGATCTCCTTTTCCAATGTGGGAAAGCGGATGACCGTGGGGATGGCCAACACCTATATCAGCATGTACCAGTGGTTAAAGAATATCGAGCATTTGGTTGCTTATTCCGATACGGACGATCTCTTTTATACGAGCAGTTGGTTTGATTCGGCGGACGCCATCTGCGACAACATAGCCTCGGCCACCGGCTTTGAGCCGGACCTGGATGAGATCTGTACGGAAATCGTCGACGAGATACTCCTTAGCATTAGTGGGGACCCGGATACCGCTGCAGCCGCCGAGTTGCGCCGTGCGGAGGGAATTCGTGAGCGGGATGCCTATTATTACGATGATATCACCTTTCCCGATGATATTCCGGAAAATGAAGAACAGGTTCAAAAGCAGCTTTTCGAAAAGAGTTACGGTGGCTTGGAGCTTGCCTCCGTAAATCCGGGGGGTACACCGAACAGGTATCATCGAATCAAGGAATGGGCAGCGCCCATTGGAGCGCGACAGGACTTGACCCTACGAGTCACAGGCCTGAACAGTTGTGTGATGGATGGTGGTGTGGCAGAGGCAGGTGCACACGAAGGCGAAGACAGGCCGGTGGCCTGTGTCACGGATATCTGGGAGCAATGGCACCCTGGGCCGTTGATCAATCAGTTTTATGGCCGAGATCTGCTGGCCTTTGACAATTATCAGCGTTACCTGAGGGATTTGACTCCCTACTGGGCATGGATGGAGGGAATCCGACGTGGGTTGGCCAATTCGGCGCCGATCACGGTGGGATATCCTCGTCCGGACTTCGGTCAAGGGGGGCGGGTTGCACACATACCGATCACCCGAGGAGAGTGGGCGGATACGTGCCAGGCCTCACAGGGCGTCAGCCGGGGGATCCATTCACCGCTGGGACGCGATATTGTGGATCAGGCCGATATTGAGGATGTGATCGAAGAGAGTATCTCCGATTTTAATATTGCCGCGGGCCCTCCCGGAAAGACGTCCTCGGAAGTACGGGCTCTCACCATGGCGGCCTATGGAACGATGATGTTCGATAATTTGCAGGAAAGCGATAATCCGGTCCATCAAATCCTTCCGCGAGACTGGGAGTTTTTATGTTTGGATATCACGGAAGAGCTCTTCGAGAATGCCGATACCACCGGTTGGAATACGAAATGGGGAAAACGGGTGGACAATACGTTTCGGCACTACGGAAGGCCGATGATGGTCAATGAGTATGAGGACAGTGAGCGCGCCGACTGGCTGATGGCCTCCTCCAACCTGATGTTCGGGTTTCGTCCCAATGCCTCTCGTTTTGGTGATGGATTGGATAAGTTCTTCGTGGGTCACGAACCGGACGACGGGGTCGAGGGATGGGGCAATCCCATTTACGATGACGTCGAGGGCTCAGAGGCCGGCGGAATATGGTCGATGGCGCGCAGTGAAATCGCCTATCAAGGCTCCGGCGCCCCGAGCACCTGGTCGCCGGAGTGGGCGGCGCGGATGAGACCGGTATCGCTTCCCGGTGAATGGGAACAATTGGACGGCACCAGTACCCCGAGTTCGGAATTTGAGATAATGGATGCGTGGGTCGATGTCGCCGAGGTGGTCGAGTCGGTCACCGAGTACGCTCGCGAGCAGAATGATGATCAAAACTATTTGATCCCACAGCCACACAAGGAACCTGGCACCACTGAGGGAGATGAGTATCTGAATGCGGAAAAAGAGGCGATCGAAGCCATGATGAACGGTCTGGGAACCGCGAATGAAGGCGACATCCGCATGGAGGGGCTATCGCGATGATAAAGGTGCGTAAAAAAGTGGCGCTGCTCGCTCGCCGGGAGGAGGGGACGATGATGACGGAGTTCGTCATCGCCCTTCCGATTTTCTTGTTTTTCTTTACCGCCATTATGGCTCTCGGCAATCTGACTCAGGGGGCCATCCAGATCCACGCCGATGCAGCACCGACTCTGTGGGTCAGCGTCTATGATGCAGAGGATAACGAGGACGCCCTCGATCCGGAAAAAGCCGATGTCTTCGGGCGGGAGGTCAGTCCCGATGGTCTGGAGGCCGAGTTGGACAATATTTCCACCTCCAGCGGTGGGCAATGGGAGGAGTTGGAGGTCACTGTCCAGGGAGGTGGACCTGGAGGAGCTCACGGGATGGGCTACATCACGGGCAAAATGGGGCCGAGTTTGACGGTTCCCACCGATCTGGAAACCGAGATCACCCAAAACCCTCAGGAGGTCATCGGGGAGTCGATGGCGGCGGCGGCGGTGGCTCACGATCAAAGCGGAAATACCCCGACGGGAACCGACGATTCGATTTTTGGAGAGGGATTAAACGATCTGCTCAATAGCACGGAGCTTTCTGTCAATGCCGGATGGGCGGGGGCCACACGCTATGGAGCGGTTGCCAGTCAGACGGACGAGACCGTCGACTCCGGCTACAATACGTTCTGGATGGGCGCCGACGGAAGTGGAGGTACAGAGGCACGATTCCAGGTGGAGTATACCGCGCGCATCTCACCGTCACCGGACAATGTTTTGATCACGAATGATGGCTTTAGCGGCGACGACGCCGACTGGTTAGAGGACCCCGAAACCGCGGCCTGGGTGGCGACGCGCATGTGGGTCAATGAACAGCCAAATTATAGTGATCTCTTTGATATCGGAACCGGGACCACTCCCGATCTGCGCATCGGCGCCGGCAGCGACGATGACGATGCATATATCAAGGTCGATCCCCATCCCTTCGACGAAGATTGATGAGTAGACGAGAACACTCAATTCGACTCTTGTGGTCGACGACCGGCATCGAAAACTCAAAATGGGTATCACGATGATCCACTCCCTAAAATTATTTGCTTGGAATGGGGCCAAGATCACATTGTGCGGAGCCATCATTGCCGCCATTGGGTTCGCGTTTGTCATTTTGACGCCCCAGGGAGAGATCGACGAGGCAGATGCCGATATCTTCTGGTTCGGACCCGGCTCGTTGCAGGACTCGAAACACGAGCGATTCGTCGACATGCTTGACGATCAGGGGTTTTCCGAGCCCCAGCCCTACGAGTGGAACGGAAATATGGTCTATTTTTCCCACGGTCAGACCAGCGAGTCGCCGCGCGAGGTTTCATCGCGGTTGCAGGAGGCCCTGGTTCGCGAGGGGATCAATGATCGAAGCTATCCCATTCCGGCGGACCCGAATGTCTTTCAGGATCCCTCGGCGAGTCGGCTGCAACTGGCGTATTCGGCGTTGGCGATGGAGGAGTATTTTTCGGGGGGGATGGTCCCGATCATCGATACCGGCGATTACGTGGCGCTCAACGGGTTGGAGGCCGCCGTTGAGGGAGGGAATGTCCAACATTTGGGAGAGTTGAGAGAGCTGATGTGGAGCGCACCCACCGTCGATGCGGCGATGTTATTCAACAATATTCGATATGTGGAGGCGTTTCGTCCCCGCGGCTCGAGGACGACCCATAAGATCGCCATCTTCGGCGATGAAAATATGGATTTGCGCCAGTTTCAGCCCGGGGGAGGGGGCTTCAATGTACATCGCAGTGCGGAAGACGCTGTACCGGCTTGTCCGGGATGTCAGCGGGT
>SKPJ01000019.1 GCA_007119595.1 Myxococcales bacterium | reverse complement strand
CCGGTCTGGAGCCCGCGGGCCTGGGCGTAGGGCTGTCCGGTCTGCGGGTTTTCGATGTCGTCAGGGACCTCATCGCAGAGCGCCGTTTCACCGGGCTGACAACTCGGATATTGCGAGCGCTGTTTTTTGTGGGTTTCGCGGCGCAAAAGATGTTGGACCTGAAGAAACCACGACGCCTCCATATCTCTCTGCCACAACTGGAAGCGATGCGACGCCCCCACCGACCCGGAAAGTCTTGAATTATCGACGTAATTCGTCCGCCCCCGCTGATCCGGCACCGGTGTGGGGATAAACCCAGCACCGGCCCGAAGGCGCGTATCACTGGAGCTGGCCCACTCCACGCCGGCCCGCGTCTCGATGCTATCCTCAAAACCCGCCTCTTCACCGTGGGTGTTGACGTGGGAAGACCAGAACACATAGCGCCCGTCGACGGTCAGTTCCACATCACTGATCGCCCACGCCAGACCCGCTCGTAGCGACGACGGCGTCGATACGGGCACCCAGTCGAGCTGTTGACGCGATTCCTCCTCGTCGACGTCGATTCCACGTACTTGAACTTCATTGGCCCCTTCGATGACGAACGCCACATCACCTCGATAGGCCAGCCCCACGTGCAGGTCTTCCAACACCTCGGCCTGCACTCCGGCGACGAACCCCCACTGATTTCCCGTATGGACATCGGCATTGATGTCGACATCGGATTGATCGGCAGGATCGCGCACATAGGCCCCGGTGGTGACCACTGTTGCCGGCAGATAGGTGCCGCCGATACCAAATGATATCCGATCCGTTAGAGGACGAGCAATTCCGAGGTCGATGACGGGACGGTGAATCCGTGAACCCACGATCTCGTGATGCAATTGATTGGAGAAATAGCGCTCTCGCTCATCTGGGAAATGGGTCTGCAGATCGAGCAATCCGTTGGTGGGCAACATGACCGTCAACCCGGCACGGGTTCGCGTATCTCCGAAGTCGGTGATCGCGCCAAATTGAACTCCGTACATCGGACGCGGTCCCTCGCTGTCACTGCGCGGGTTGCGGGTATTGGACGAGGGCATCGCCGGTGAACGCGATCCGAGGTCGGGAACGTCGTAGCCATCGGGTCGCTCGTTGAGCAGAATCGGTGCATCCACAAAAGAAGCGAAGGCACCGATCCGAAATTCGGGCTCCTGGCCGGCCAATCCGGCCACGTTGTCATACGTGGCCGCAGCCCCTTTTGGATTTGCCACCTGAGCACCACCCATCGCCGCCGAACGAGCTCCGGGCCCGTAGACATCGAAAGGGCTCGCCAGCACTGACGGCATCGACGCCACACTCATCACTACCGCCACTGCTGCGGCGACACCATACTGCCACTGCTTCATCAAATCTCCGCCGACCTACTTCATGACAATCGGGTTTGCCTACTACTCCTCGCTTAGAAGTTCTCAGACGGTAAGCTAACGGATCGCCACATCGATCGTCGACTCGAATTCGGCGTCAGGAAGGGCGAGCGTCACTTCACAATCTCCGCTCTCTATGCCCGTGACCTCCACAGCATGGATCTCCAGCGGCAACATCTCTCGAAATGGCATCGTATATTTCGCTTCACACACCTCTGGAGTCTCGGAGTTGACCTCTACGATTCCCGTGGCCGGGCCACAGACCTGTTCTTCGCCAACTTCGAGAAAAAAGGTGCTGACCACACGCTGCTCCTCCACATCGACGGTGGTCACGACGCTCTCTCCATCGCGCTCGATATCGGCGATATCGACCTCTATGTCCGCGGCATCCACCAACTCAAATGAGCTCGATTCACCGTCGATCTCAGAGACTACCTCGTAGACTCCGGGTTCCGACCCGGTCTCGATCACCAGGTGAGCCAGCCGTCCGTGCTCCTCATCGATCGCACCTCCTTGCTGGGGCTCGATCGACAGTGGATAATAACCGTATCCAGTCAACCTCGTCTCCCCGGCGTCGTACATGCGATATCGCATCCGGGCCTCGCTGTCGGTGGCGAATAGGCCGTCGCTGCAAAGTCCTTCCAACCCCACCGTAGCGACCTCGGCGGCGCGAAACTGGGTCGAATCAGAGATCTTCTCTCCGTCGATGGTAGCTTCGGCAGTGATCCGCGTTGTTTCCTCTGCGAGAGCTTTCACGACAAAGCCATCCACGCTGTGCTCTACCACCTCAATGACGTCGGGCGCCTCCGAAAAGACCTCCGTCAATTCCACGATCTCCTCGGTGTCGGCGTCGACCACCTCGATCCGTACCTGCGTCCCCACAGCCAGGTCACTGGCCCCGGCGGTGAATTTGCTGTCCACATACCGGAAGGTGAAATTCCCCTCTTCCCCTTCGGCCTCGACGTCACATCCGACGCCCATAAGCAGTACAATGAGAATTGCCGAGAGCTTCGATGCGTACTTTCCTATCCTCGTCTGCATAATACTACCTCTTGGTTTTACACCGCCTTCGTCGGCGGCAAGAACATTCAGACTCCAAAAAGACGCGATAATTCGCCATCTATTTCGATGCAATCGATACTGCTTCACTCCGTTGTTGGACCAGCGGTGCTCCGAGCCAATCCAAGATGACGGTCCGTTGCATTCGACGAATTGTCAGGGGTGCAAATTCAAGACCATCACCGTGCGGTGCGCTGAACGCCCGAGCGCAAAAGATTCCGCTACACTACGCTGTGGGCGTGGAGAATGGAGCGAGTTGCCGTGGTAGGTCCGGGTCATCGACGATGGCCGGTGTCGTTGACTCCCAGGTTCAGCGGTGACCCAGCATAGTCGACGGAGATCAGCTCCCAACGCCGACTATGAGAAGCTGTCAAAATGGGCGAACCGAGCACCCCAAGGGCATTTCCTCGCTATCGCTCAGGGCACTCGGTGAGATGATTTTTTCGACAGATTCTAAAACGATATGAAAAGGTCGGGAGTTGGGCGAGTCACCGCTGTGGCAGGCGCTCCAACAACCAGATGAGCTCTTCGAAGAGCTCATCCCAGTCCTCGAGTTCACGCTCCACAAAGGCAACGAAGACCGGAATGTTGCGATCATCGTAACTCGATACGCGCTGCGCCGGCTGCCACTCCACCTCTCGAATCCGATATCCCCTTTCGGCATAGATATCGAGGCGCGGCTTGAGCTCGTCCATGGCGTGAGAAATCAACTCATCGCCATCGTATTCCAGATGGTCGCGAAACTCGGCGGTCACCGGCACTGAGATCTTGGCTGCCTTTAGATCCACCTCCGCGAGAAAATACGCCGCGTTGCGGTGTTCGAAGATCAACCCATCTCCGACGCGGACGATCTTCATTCCGCGCCCAAGTCGCTCACGAACGCTTCGCATTACTTCTTCCGGTGATGCCAACATTTCACACCTCCTCCTCAATCCCCTCGCCTCAACGGGGAAACTGCGATGGTTTTCCACTAACAGCCCCCGGTGCTGTGCAACATAATCACGGATTTCCATTTCTTAATCTCTCGCATATGTAGCTATCTACGGACCGTGACAAGTGACCAATGACGCATTTATGGTCGGCCGCGCCGCTTCGCTTGCGCCGGTCCAACAATTGTACGGAGCATGCGCAAAGGCCCCTCCGACCTGGCGCGCCGCTTCGCTTGCGCCAGCCCACCTCCCCGGCAAAGCCGGGAGAGGTTTGCTATCCACCATCTGGGCTGCTCGGTGTGCGGGCTGCCCGCACCTTTTTTCCCCAGATTCTGGGGAGGCGCCGGAGCAAAGCGGAGGCCGAGGGGCCTGATCGCAATCCCCGTACTACCGGAGGAACCGTACACCGTCGGCCTCGACATTTCGACGCGGATAAGTAGAAGTGATCGCCTGACAGAGTGCGGCAATCGGCCTGTTTATCGAGGAACTGCAGATGACTCCATCGCATTGGACCATGACGAAATACCGGATTTGGACGCTCTTATTCGGCATCACTCTTCTCGCCGTAGCCTGTTCCGACAGCGACGATCCCATCGAATCAAGCGAGGACGTCGATATTCGTCCCGTGGACCACAGCGATGCCGGCCCAATGCCCAACGGCGACGATGACAGTGATGTGGGCCCGCAACTCGACGGTGGGCCGGAAAATGATGCCAGCGAAGCTCCCGACACCGGCACTGCCGACACCGGAACCCCCAATACGGGCTCTCCCGACACCGATACGGGCTCTCCCAACACCGACACCGGAACTCCCGATACGGGCTCTCCCGACACCGACACCGGAACTCCCGATACGGGCACTCCCGACCCCGACACCGGCACTCCCGACACCGGCGCCCCAGACACCGATGAGGAACCCGACACATCTCTTCCCCCCCTCGCCGGTGATACCTGCGAGGACGCCATCGACGTCACCGAAGGAGGTTTCTGGGAGGGGGAGTCAACCCTGGATATGACCAACGCCTACGATCCCTCCATGGACGCCGAGCACAATTGTGTGGGCACGAATTTCTCCGACAAAGATCGGGTTTACGTCGTCTCCCCCGATGAGGACACGACATATAAAGTGCGCGTCGAGCCAATATCATCGAATTTCGACCCCATGATCTATGTGCGCACCGACTGCGACGCCGATGCCTGCATCGCTGGCACACAATTGATCAGCTTGACCTTCGACGCCCCGGGCGGACAGGACAGCTTCATCATCGTCGATGGCTTCATCGGGACTTCCGGTGATTTCGACCTCAAGGTCACCATCGAGTAGACCTGTTCTCACCTGATCTCACCTGACGAAAAAACCCGATATTCGTGGAGCTCCGATGTCTGAGTTTACCTCCACCCCATCGCCGACTCCCGAAGACGAAGAAGAACTAGAGTCGGGGCGGTTTTCCCGCTTTCTCGACCGCGTGGAATGGTTGGGCAACCTGCTGCCTCACCCGGTGACGTTATTTGCTCTCTTCGCCCTCGGCGTGGTCGTGATCAGCGGCATCGCCGGGTGGTTCGAACTCAGCGTCGTCGATCCCCGGCCCGAGGGTGCTGCTGGACGCAGTGACAGCGGCCGCATCGAGGCTTTTAGCCTGCTCAACGCCACCGGTCTGCGCATGATCGTGGAAAATCTGGTGAGCAATTTTGTGGAATTCGTCCCCCTGGGAACGGTCCTCGTTGCCCTATTGGGTGTCGGCGTTGCCGAACACTCCGGACTGCTCAGCGCCGCCATTCGAGCCGTGGTGCTCAAGGCTCCGGACCGTTTTTTGACGATCGCCATTGTCTTCGCCGGCGTGGTCTCCAATACGGCCTCCGAGGCGGGATACGTGGTGCTCGTTCCCCTCGCAGCGGTCATTTTTCTGGCCGTTGGACGGCATCCACTGGTGGGTATGGCCGCCGCATTTGCCGGTGTATCGGCGGGCTATAGCGCCAATCTACTCATCGGCACCGTCGATCCACTATTGGCGGGATTGACCGAGGAGGCGGCCCAGCTCATCGACCCAGAATATATGGTTCACCCGGCGGTCAACTGGTATTTCATGATCGTCAGCACCTTCTTGATCACCATCGTCGGAACCCTGGTCACGGCCTATATCGTCGAGCCCAGGATGGGAGAATATGATGCCTCCCGAGCTCGCGAAGGGGTCGACGACGACCGGGCCATGGAGCCTCTGACTCACACCGAGCTTCGCGGCTTATTATGGGCCGGCGTCAGCGTCGCCGTGGTCTGCATCCTATTTGCGCTCTCTGTGGTCCCGGAATGGGGCGTATTGCGAAACCCAGACACCGGCGAAGTATTAAATTCCCCCTTTCTCAACGGAATGGTGGCCCTGATCTTCGTCTTCTTTTTGGTCCCCGGAGTCGTCTACGGCGTGGTGACCGGCACCATCGAGAGCGACGAGGACGTCATCGACGGCATGGCTCAGGCCATGAGTTCGCTCGGGCTGTACATCGTATTGGTCTTTTTCGCCGCCCAATTTGTCTCCTTTTTCGGCTGGACGAACCTGGGCGCGATTTTTGCCGTCAGCGGTGCCGATTTTCTGACCTCCGTAGGCCTTACGGGCCCCATCATTTTCGTCTTCTTCATCCTGATCTGCTGCTGCGTCAATCTGATGCTGGGAAGCGCCTCTGCTCAGTGGGCGATGACCGCCCCGATCTTCGTCCCCATGTTGATGCTCATCGGCTACTCCCCGGAGGTCATTCAGGCGGCCTACCGAATCGGCGACTCCACCACCAATATCATCACCCCCATGATGAGTTATTTCGGCCTCATCCTCGCCTTCGCTGACCGCTACCGCGAGGGCATCGGCATCGGCACCGTCATCAGTCTGATGCTCCCCTACAGCATCTTCTTTCTGCTCTCCTGGATGATTTTATTCTTCCTGTGGGTATTTGGACTGGGTCTTCCCGTGCGGCCCGAAGCGGCAACCTATTATCCCTGATGAGGTGTTCAAGTCCGATCCCCCTAGTAGATGACCACAGTGAAGATGATTGATTGAGGCCGAGGAATGGACGACGAGGTGCCGGGAGCGAAGCGACCAAATAGTCTTGGGCTGCGAAGCCGTCGAAACGAGGCGATGCCGTAGTATCGTG
>SKPJ01000115.1 GCA_007119595.1 Myxococcales bacterium | reverse complement strand
GTCCTGCAGTCGTCCGTCGGCGATGCGCGCAAGACCGCTTTTTCGAAGCGACCGATCGCAGATTTGCAGGGGGGCACGAAGCTCGTCGGCGTCTCTATAAATCGGGGCGTCCCCCGGTGTCTTGTCGGCCAGGAGTGCCTCGATGTGGTGGCGGGTATCGAGGAGTCGCCGGCGAACCTCATGCAAGAGCTCACGGTACGGTTCGGGAGCATCGCCCACGACCTGTCGCAGCTCGTCGCTGCACACCGTCTCCGACAATTCAGCGCGCAATGCATCGATCTCGCGATAATACAGATCAGCGGCCATCCATCGCGCCAGTAGACAAACGCGCCGGGTCACCTCGGGGGTGACATTGGGGTTTCCGTCGCGGTCGCCACCCATCCATGAACCGAAGCGAACCGGTGTTGCGTCGTACGGAAGGGAGCGGCCCGTATATTTTTTGAGCGTCTGACTCATTTGTCGAAGAAATTGGGGCACCACGTTCCACAGAGTATTTTCGAAGACTACCAGGCCGCCTCGGGCCTCATCTTCTGGGGTGGGCCGCTTGCGTCGCAATTCCTCGGTTTGCCAGATGGAGGTGATCTCTCGACGGAGAGCCTCCACGGTCTGATCTCGCTCCCAGGGCGTCAGATCGGAGCGATCTCTCTGGGCGAGGAGAGCAGCGATGCGGTTGAATTTCTGTTGCAATGTGCGACGCGTCACCTCCGTGGGATGGGCGGTGAAGACGAGCTCGACCTGTTGCTCGCAAATGGCCTCGAACAGTTGGTCGCCGTCGACCCCTTCGTCCAGGAGGTGCCGGAAGGATTCCTCAAAGGAACCTCGCTGAGGCGGGCTATCGGGGCTTAGCTGATAGTGGCGACGGCGGCGCATCCGGTGATGTTGTTCCGCCATATTGGCCAGGGCCAGAAATTGGGAGAACGCCCGCGCCACATCAAGGGCCTGGTCCACATCGCAGTCCTCGAGGACCTTGCGCAACTGCTCAAAGTCACCGCCGTCGTCGAGATGGGCCTGTTTTGACAGGCGGCGTACGTTTTCGACGAGCTCGAAGAATTGCTGGCCATTTTGTTCCACCAGCGTGTGTCCGAGCAATTCGCCCAGAAGGTGAACGTCTTCGCGAAGAGGAGCATGGGGATCGGAAGGCATATCTACCTCGTAGGGTTCAACAACAACAGGAGTCGGAGAGCTGCAGAAGTTCCTCGGTTTGAGCCTGCAATATATAAGATCGGAGTTGCGAAAAACCACCCACCACCTGCGATCCCGGCGTTTGCGAGTCGCGCCGGCCGGCAATGCATTGCAGCTAAGGTAGAGCGCGATTAAGCTCACCCTCATCTCAATTGTCGGTGAAGTGGATAATAGGATCGGGTGGGTACGAATGACACGGGAAGATAAAACGGTATATCGCGCGGATTGGACGTTGCTCGACGGTCAATTCGAGAAAAATGTCGCCATCGTGGTGTGTGGGGGGCGTATTTCGGAGGTCTTGCGAAGATCGGAGGCCGAACAGATATCGACCATCGATGCCCGAACAGTCGAACTCGGCGACGCGGCGCTTCTGCCGGGGCAGATCAATGTCCACAGCCACGCCTTTCAGCGCGCCCTGCGGGGTAAGACGGAGTATGGCGCACCGGATTCGGAGCGCGATGACTTCTGGTCGTGGCGAACGGAGATGTATCGGCTGGCAAATCGCATCACCGCCGATGAGATGGAGGGAATTGCGAGGCTTGTTTTTTTGGAGATGATTCGGTGTGGAATCACCCATGTCGGAGAGTTTCATTATCTTCATCACCGCCCTGACGGCAGTGAATACGACGACCCCACTGAATTGGCGCTTCGCATTGCAGGGGCCGCACAGCAGGTGGGACTTCGCATCACCTTGATGCCCGTCGCCTATCACACCGGCGATATCGGCGAACCGGCACATCCGGAGCAACGGCGTTTTATCCATCGCGACGTCGAGACCTACTTGGAGCGCGTACAACGTTTGGCAGATCATTTCGAGGATTCTCCGTTGGTCGAGGTCGCCGTGGCACCTCATAGTATTCGCGCGGTTCCCCGGAATTGGATGGAGGCCATCGCCGATCGCGCTCGGGCCATGGAGGTGCCGGTTCATATCCACGTCTGCGAGCAGCCACAGGAGGTGCAAGCCAGCCGCAACGCCTACGGTGTCCCACCGATCGAGGCGCTCTACGAATGGGGTGTGCTCGGCGAGTCGTGGACATTGATTCACGGCACGCACCTGTCGCAGCGAGAATTGGATATTTTGCAGCAAATCCGGCCTACCATCGGGGCCTGTCCATCGACGGAGCGAAATCTGGGCGACGGGTTTTTGCCGGCCCGGGCATTGATGCAGCGCGATATCCCGATCGCCGTCGGAAGCGATAGTCATACCGTGGTCGATCCATTTGCCGAGCTGCGGCTTGTGGAGTATCACGAGCGATTGCGCGCCGGCCGGCGAAATGTGCTGGTCGACGCTCATGATGGTCCCGTGCAATCAACAGTGGATGTGTTGTGGCCGATAGGCACAAAAAACGGCGCTCGATCGCTGGGAAGTGACGGGGGAGTGATCGCCGGGGGCGCAGCGGCAGATTTTGTGGCCGTCGATCTCAATCATCTCTCGATTGCCGGCGCCACGGAGGCGACCTTGTTGAGCGATGTTGTTTTAAGTATGTCTGCGGACGCTGTACGCGACGTCGTCATCGCCGGGGAATCCGTGGTGGCCGACGGAGGTCACCAAAATGAAGACGAAATAATACGCCAATATCGTGAATTGATGGCCCGCTACGCCGCGGGCAAGTGATTGGACGAGGAAATGCCATGGCCGACTGGCCTGAGAAATGGCGAAAATTGCCGCTCGCCGTCATCGATGTCGAGACCACAGGACTCGATCCGGAGGACCATCGCGTCACCGAGATCGGCATCATTCGTTTCGAAGACGGTGAAGTGGTCGAGAGTTTTGGTCAATTGGTCAATCCGGAGCGGCCGATCCCGGAGGAGTCCACCAAGATCACGGGCATCAGCGACGAGGACGTCGAGGACGCCCCGGTCTTTTCGGAGATCGCCCAACAGGTCCATCAGCGACTGCAGAACGTGGGGATCGTGGCCTATAATTTGAGCTTTGATCGCAGCTTTGTTCGCATGGAGTTGGAGCGCTGTGGCTTGGAGTGGCCCGATGAATCGCCGACCCTCGATCCGTTGATCTTTGCGCGCCAATTTTTCAAGGATCGGCGTCGCAAAAACCTGGGTGCCGTCTGTGAGTTGCTGGGCATCGAGTTGGAGGAGGCGCACCGTGCGACCAACGACGCCACGGTCACCGGTCATGTATTATACGCCTTCGCCGACCGCTTGCCCGAGGAACTCGACGCACTGTTGATGTTGCAGGCCCAATGGCAAAAGCAGCAGGCCCAGGAGATGGCAGGTTGGCGAAACCGCCGCGGCTCAGAGCCCTCCACTGAGTCACTCTCCGACGCCTTCGGGGGACAGACCGTCGGACTTGGTCCGGCCTATGTTTACGGAGACGAAAACGACCCATTACGGGCACTCTACAAGAGCGTTCAAGAGGCCAATGACTGATTCATCGAAAGACGAAGAAACTCTCCGCATCCATGCCAAAGTCCGGGGTGAAGAAAAGGTAAAACCCTGGAACGCCTTCTTCTGGAAGGGGTTGGGCGAGGTCCTGGCAGTTCTCCCCTCCTATCGCGACAGCAGGGAGGGGCGAAAAAAGGCCAAGCAGATGCGCGTGATGATCGTCGGTGGCGGGCTGCTTTTATTGGCGCTCGCCGGCACCGCCGAGACGCGTGCTGGATTGTGGATCATTCTGGGGATTGTGATCGCCTGCATGGCGTTTGTGGTTCCCGTTGAAGATCTAAAAAAGCGGACCTGGCGAAACAAGATCAAAAAGAAACAAAAACCCCGTCCCCGCACCATCTGGAGTAAGGGGGAAGTCCTCTACGATGGACGGCGCGTGGAATTGAGAGCAGATTCCGAGAAGGTCCGGCGCGTGCGCGTTGACCGGGGAAAGCACGAGTTGCAACTCAAGCAACGGGTGATGTCCAATCAACCAGGATCACAACAGTCGATGCCCGGTCCGTCGCCCATCCCCTGTATGGAAATTGCAGGGCCCGGTGGAAAAAAAGATAAAACCATCTGGGTATGCGCCGACGCCGGATTGGATATCGACGCGGAGTTCGATGCCGAGATCGACGACGAAGAGATGGACCGCCCGGCGATGGCGAAGGGAGCGGATTGGAAGCGGTTATGGGAGGTTCTAAAGGAGCTTTCGTGACCTCCCAGATCGAAGAGGCGTTGATGCCCGGGGGATTGCTCGACGATGTGCTGGAGCGCTACGAATACCGCGAGCAGCAGGTCGAAATGGCCCGGGCCGTCGCCGCGGCGTTGAGGCAGCGTCACCCGCTGATTGTGGAGGCCGCCACGGGCACCGGCAAGACGCTGGCCTATCTGATCCCGGCGATTTTATCGGGCCGCCGCGTCGTGGTCAGCACGGGTACGAAGGCCCTTCAAGAGCAGCTCTTCAACAAAGATATTCCCCTCCTCGAGAGGTGTCTGCCCCAGTCCTTTGAAGCCGTGCTGTTGAAGGGACGCCGCAATTATTTGTGCAAGTATCGATTCCGGGAGATGGAGCGGACGAAGGCCTTTCGATCGGCTGCAGATCTGAAGTTGTGGCCCACCATTCGACGGTGGTCACAGTCTACGGAAACCGGCGATCGCGCCGAAATTGAAGGGATGCCCGACAACTACGCCTCGTGGCAGGAGTTGTCTGTGGGCTCCGAGGCATGCCTGGGCACAAAATGCGAATTCTGGGAGGAATGCTTCGTTCAGCAGGCACGTCGGCGGGCCCGCGATGCCGATGTGATCGTGGTCAACCACCATCTATTTTTTGCCGATCTGGCCCTCAAAAGTGGGGGGTTTGGAGAAGTATTGCCGGAGTACGACGCCGTCGTCTTCGACGAAGCCCATCATCTGGAGCAGGTGGCCACCGAGTTTTTCGGGATCAGCGTGTCGAATTATCGTTTTCGCGAGCTCACCGGTGATCTGGAGCGGGCGCTGGAGGAAAAAGACGCAGATCTCGACGCCGGCCAAAGCGACAGCGTCAAAGAGGCAAGCCGCGACGTCCAACGGGAGGCCGACCAATTCTTCGATGCCATACGCGAACTCTTGGAGCCCGGTCGCTACGGACTGAAGAAGACCCTGGGTAATGACACCGGCGATGATGGAGCGTTGATCTCGAAGCGCCGTCGTCTCCTCGAACAACTACAGAGCGCACAGAGCGCGGTGCGGCGCGCCGCATTGGGGGAAGTCGGACAGCGGTTGGCGGAGCGATGCGAGGAGTTGAAAGGCGAATTGGAGATGGTCATGGAGGGCGGCGACGGTCGCTTTGCCTACATCGCCGAACGCCGTGATCCGGGCATCTTTTTGCAGGCCGCTCCCATCGATCTGGGGGCTGAGATGCGGGAAAAATTGTTGGAAACCCATGATGCGCTCATCTTTACGTCGGCGACCCTGGCGACCGGGGGTGACTTCTCGTTTTTTCGCCGCCAGATGGGCATGGGAGAGATAGTGAGCAGCGATACCGAGGCAAAAACTCCCATCGAAGTCGAGGAGTTGTTGCTTCCACCGGTATTCGACTACCGCGAACAATGTCTGTTGTATGTTCCGCGCAAGTTGCCGGAGCCACGGGATCCCCAATTTTGTGAAAATGTCGCCCTGATCGTGGAGTATTTGGTCGGCTTTACCGAGGGCCGCGCCTTTGTGCTCTTTACGAGCTACCAAAATATGTACGATGTCCACGAGCGCCTGGTCGATGGGTTGGAATATCCGGTGATGCTTCAGGGAGAGCGCAGCAAGCGGGAACTGCTGGAGCGGTTTCGCACCACCGATCATGCAGTACTATTTGCCACGGCGTCATTTTGGGAGGGGGTCGACGTCGAGGGGGAGGCATTGAGCCTGGTCGTCATCGACAAACTTCCCTTTGCCAATCCCTCCGACCCCTTGACTCGAGCGCGGCTGGAGCTGGTCGACGAAGGAGGGGGAAATGCGTTTATGGATGTCTCGTTGCCGACGGCCGCCATCTCGTTGCGCCAGGGATTTGGACGGCTGATTCGCTCCCGATCCGATCGCGGAATCGTGGCGGTGCTCGATTCACGCATCGCCCACAAACGCTATGGGCGTTATTTTTTGGAAAGCCTTCCGCCGGCCCCGGTGGTGTGGACGGCGCCGGCGGCGAAGCGGTGGTGGCGGGGATCGGCGAAGCGTGAGCAAACCCGGTGATGACTTTGAAATCTCGGAGCCGATGATAAATTATTGAAGTGGGATATTTGCGAGGTGGTGATAATATTTGGATGGCAGCGTCGATATCGCCTTAGTGGTGCCCGTCCTTCAGGACCGGCGAAGAATGGTTTAAGACTTCAGTCGGGCACCACCAGCAAAGTTACACTCGCTCGCGGAGCGCACCATGTTGGAGTTGCTCGAGACCTTGTTGACGACGACGAGCCTCTTCTACGTCATCAGTCAGTTGGCGGAGATGACGGTGACGGATATGATGGTCATCTTTTTGCTCTCCAAACCCCTGTTTATGATTATCGCATTGGGCGCCGTGTTTCGCGGCCGCAAGTGGGGTGAAGCTCATTGCCTTCACTTCCAGGAATGCGATCGATTTCTCACCGAATCCTTCTCCACACAGGATTCATAGAAGTTTTATTGCGCAGCCAAAAGACGCCTTTCTCATCGGCTGATATCGTCATCGTTGGGTCGCCTCCTGATACGTGGTGGCGATACTGCATTCGACCACTATTATTTCACTTCGGTACATGTGTTGAGCAATCCAATGGCGGGAAATCTATGCAAAAATCCGGGCTAATTTCTCGGCTTCTTGAATAAAAGATGTTATTCAACGTACCTACTCATAATCTGGATAGAATCCGTAGAGGTGGGCTCGACGGGCGAACACACCATTGATTTTCTTGTAAAACAGCAGTTGTGCCGATGGAAGGTGACGAGTCGACAGCGAAGGCGGGGCAACGGTCAATGACGAAGCCCGTGGTGATCAGTGCGGTCGTCGTGTTGGTGTTGGTGTTCGTCGGTGTCGGTGGATTCGTGGCACAGGCGGCGGGATACGGTTTTTTGGGATACCGCACGGTCTTGTACGATCCCGGTGAATTATACGTGCTCAATTTGACTGAAAAACGCCGATATATCGCCGTCGACGGTGCACAGATGAAACCGATCGAGGCCGAAGGAGCCCGGTTGTTTCGCCTGGTCGGTGGAAATTCGGAGCTCAAGGGGTTCGACGAAGACCGAAATCGCTGGCGAAACTGGCAGGTCGAAACCGATGGGTCCCATATCTTTCTCAATCTCTCTGCCGAGGGGTGCGTCGTGATCTCGGAGCTAAAGGGGTTGGTGGAGCAGCAGACCTTGAGCGTGGAATTGATCGATCTTTTGGACGCCGACCAGAGGCCGCATCATCTGGGATCACGCCGCGTTATCTGGCCGCGTGGCTATCCCGGAGCGATCGACGTCGAGGGCACAGATCCGGTGTTGTCCGTAGAAGTAGTGGAGTGCTGGATGTTTGAAGATGCGGACTTCTTGCGTGAATATTTGAGGACTCGGCTCCAAGAGCGCATGTCCTGACAACAAATCGAAGCTGACACTAGTTTCCAATACGACCTGACAGACTTGTCCGTTGGTTGTTGGACCCGGTGGTGATGATGGCGGAGTTGAACCGACGATCGCTGGGGGACCTCGAGGATGATTTCTCGGACATCGTGGTTGGCAATTTCCGGCTCGAGCAGAGGATGGGAACCGGGGCGATGGGTGAGGTCTGGAAGGGACACCACGTCGACCAGCAGATCGAAGTGGCACTAAAGGTCATCGTCTCCGATCAGGCTCACAAAACGCGGTTTCAGCGTGCCTTTCGCCAGGAGGTGCGCAGCATGGCGCAACTCAACCATCCTTTCGTGGTCGACGTATTCGACTACGGAACGATCGACGAGCGCGCCGAAGAGATATCCATCGGGCAACTCAGGGCGGGAAGTCCCTATCTCGTCATGGAGTTTGCCGAGCACGGATCGTTGGTACCCCTGATCGACGAGCAGATGAGCTGGGGGCCTGTGCAATTGGTGCTGTTCTCATTGCTGGATGCACTGGCTCATAGCCACGGACGGGGCGTACTGCACCGCGATATAAAACCGCATAATGTCCTGGTCACCGAGGCCGTTGGAACGCCGATGGTGAAATTGACGGACTTCGGGTTGGCCTATGCGCTGCAGGATATACAGGAGGTGACAGATTGGCATCGGGCCGCCGGCACACCGGAGTATATGGCGCCGGAGTTGATCACCGGAAAATGGCGCCAATACGGTCCACACACCGATTTATATGCCCTGGGATGTCTGGCCTATGAGTTACTGAGCGGGCATCCCCCATTTGCCGGCGATAACGTGGTGCAAATTGCCAAAGCTCATCTGGAAGCACCGATCCCGAGTCTGGATTGTAGAGCAGACGTACCGCCGATGGTCCAGCGATGGATCGAGATCTTATTGGCAAAGGATCCGACGCAGCGTTTCCGGAGTGCCGCAGATGCAGCGCATGCATTGCGTCACTGCACAGAGTCACTCTGCGAAACCCGGGTGCGGCGATACTGGAATGATCTATTGTCGAGCCTGAATGTCGATTCCGAACTCTCGTCATCGGAATCAGTGCACTCCGTGATGCCGACCCATAGCTTGCATTCGGTCGTCGAGTCCAGCAGCGGGGAGGACGATAGCAGCGACGCGGATTGGAGTGGGAGATCTGAGATAGAGCGCGGAATCCCCGATCAATGGAAGCGAAGCAGTACCTTTGTTGCACCGCCACGTCTGACGGGGACCGGTTGCGGTATCTTCGGGCTGCGCCGTCTTCCGTTGCTCGGACGTGACCGTGAACAGCAGGTTCTGTGGGAGCGGTTTCGACAGTGCAGCCGACAGCGACAGGTCGGGGTCACCGTATTGTCGGGGCCGGCCGGTGTGGGCAAAGATTATCTCGCAAAATGGCTCTGCGATCGAGCCGGAGAACTGGGGGCCGCCCAGGTCCTACGGGCCTATCACGATTCAGCGGAGCAACGGGGCGATGAATTGAGCCGAATGTTGGAGCGGGAATTCCACCTCACCGGGCTGACCAGACCGGAAGTGGAGCGAGCTCTGCAGTCACTGCTGACTGGACTGGGGGCCGACGATCGCTACGAGTGGGAGGCGATCACCGAATTGTTGTGCCCTGGTATGGGGGCTGATCATCGGCCGACGGTCCGCTTTGCCTCCCCCAAGCAACGCCATATGGCGCTGGTGCAGTTTTTCCAGCGTTTGAGTCGGCGTGGGCCCGTCATTTTGTGGCTCAATGATATTCATTGGGGGTTGGAAACACTGAATTTCGTGCAAACCCTGGTCCGCCAGGCCGACCCTGAATTGCCGATGTATGTCGTGATGACCGTTCGCGACGATTTACTCACCGATACGGAGCTTCACGGCCCGATGGTGGACGAAATCCTTGCCTACGAGAAAGCGGAAGAGCTCGCCATCGAGCCACTCGATGACACGACGATGCGCCATATCGTCGAGGAAGCGCTGTATCTCGAGCCCTCGGCAGCCTACGAGGTGGCGCGGCGCTCCGGAGGCAACCCACTGCATGCACTGGAATTGGTCGGAGAGTGGATCGAGAAGGACTGGCTACAGATCGACAATTATGGATACGCGCTGAGCGAGGATGCGAAGCCGGAGGCTCCGGGGGACTGGATGGGGATCTGGTCTGGTGTCGTCGATCGGCTCGCGGAGCGGACGTCAGACGGTCGTCGAGCACTGGAACTGGGAGCGATTTTGGGAGAGCGGATTCACCGTCCGGTCTGGGAGAATGCCGCTCAGCTTGTGGGCGCTTACGTTTCCGAAGAACTCGTCGATACCTTGCTGGCGAGAAAATATCTCTACATCACCCCACAGGGATTGGTGTTTGCGCAAAATATGCTGCGTGAGGCGCTCCACCTCAGTGCTCGTGAGCACCGACGGTGGGAGAAGATGTGCCGTGTATGTGCGCAAGCATTGCGGGATTCAAAGCAGCGATGGGGAGCGAGCGATGAAAAGATCGGTCTTTTGTTCATCGAAGCCGACGAGGTAGAAATCGGTGCTCGTTATCTTTTGCGTGCCATTGAAAAACACTACGAAGGACGCGAGTACCACGCCATGATCTATCTCGCCGAACGCGGTGCAAATGCCCTCAAAGACCGGCAGCAGAAGGAGATCAAAGAACTTCGGTGTCAGTTGTTGATCAAGCTCAGCCACGGCTGGCACGGAATTGGCAAAAATGGTCGGGCTCGCCGGTGGGCCGACGAGGCCGTTGAGATGGCAGATTTGCTCGATGACCCAGTGCTTGCCGGCGTAGCGAGACTGCGCCAGATGGCGCCGACTCACGTGCGTGGTGAGTTGGAAGCGGCCCACCACATGGGCACTGAGGGCCTCGCATTACTCCAGGACCACGAGGGTACGGAAACCAGGCGTGCTGACATCTGTCTGTTGCTCGCCCATATCGAAGTGCGGCGCGGGGCGTGCGACGAAGCATTGCGCCGGATCGAGCAGGCCCGTCAACTCCTGGAGGGGGTCGATGCTCCGGTGGTCCAGTGCAACGCGGACTTCGTGAGTATCAAGGTCCGTGCATTGCGTGGAGATGATGTCAGTTCGGAGGAAGCCGAGAGAGTGGTCCAGCAGTGTCGACGGGCCAAAACGCTGCTTGGAGAGGCGCAGTCGAGCAATGCTCGAGCCGAAATTGCCCGGAGGAATGGGGAACTCGACGATGCCATGAAATGGTACGAACGGGCGATCGAATTGCATTCTCGTATCGATCCCGATCGCACGCTCGTTCCGCGGCTCAACCGAGCGCTGATCGCGATCAAAAAGGGGAATTGGAGCACGGGAGGCCTGATCGCAGAACGGGCTCTTCATCAACTGCGGCGAACTCCTCGCGCTCAACTGCGCTTGTACGCGCTCGCTGCCATGGTGCCAATGCGAATCACTCGTGGAGAATTTGCTCTCCTCGAGGAGGTCATTGATGAGGTGGAACAGTTGTTCGAGCAGATGTCGGTGAAATCCGACGCCGACATCGCTCTCTGCCTAAAGAGCGCCCTCCAATTATTGGAAGAAGGTGATGATAAAAGCGCTCTTCGGCAGAGGATAACCCGGCTATGCGATGTGGTCTCGGACTAAGAACAGCTCACGGCAATCTGCGATCATTGGCTGTAAATATCCGGGTGTTATCGAACGAAGAGAACTCACGTCGAATAGGGAGTGTCCGTTTCGTAATACAGATACCCTTCATCGAAGGTCCGACTATTCAATTCGTCGAAGGTCAGTCCGTCGAACATATCGAAGAAATTATCGGCCTGCAGATCGTGGTGCTCGTCTTCGACATCGTCGTGTTCACCTTCCAGCCGTATCCATGCATCACCATCGGCGAAGATGATATAGCCGCTGATATTGCCCGATTGCAGGTCGGATATTTTGTTATTTCTCCAGTTGTTGATATCACTGGTTGATTTGCCGCTGTAGGTGGCGTGGGCGTGAAGATAGGCGAGTTGTCTGGGCATCATTACCTCCGGGGGACGACAGCAAATTCAAGACTTGAGTAGCTGTCGAAAGAGTCTCCCGTCGGCATTCGCTGGCTGAATTTTATCGTTCTCTTTGCGCTCAAGCCTCGACGTAATCCTACGGATACGCCTATATTTGATCGCTTTGAAGTCGAAAAAAATCATCTCATCGAGCCTCGGTTCGACTATTTTGACAGCTTCTAAGAAGCTCGCCCCGTTGCAATTAAATAAAAGAAAAAGACGAATATCCCGCGCAGCGATCTGCAATCGGTGCACTGAAGACTGAATTAGGCACCCTACAAATTTGCTGCGAGATAGACGAATTATGCCAGAATGGTGGGGAAAAGATCAAGAACTGAAATCATCGCAGGGCACCAGAAAATTGGACGACTCCACGGGCGATCTATTATAAAGATAGGCATGAGTGCCGGTGTAGGTCGAAAGGATAAGGAAGGGGAACAGCGAGTCCACCGGTGGTGGAAGATCTCCGGAATGGTCGCGGCCATCATCATCGCCGTGTGCTTGGTGGGAGTGATTGCGTCCTATGCTGTGCGCACGCCCCTTGTTCTGGGGCACGTTCTGGGGCCGAAGATTGAGGCCCAGCACGTGGTCAAACAGCTCCAGCTTAAAATCGGAGCCATTGGCGGCGTTGGATTGACCGGAGTGCGTTTTTATGACGTGCGATTTGCCGGCGAAGGGGGAGGGGGCCGAATGGAGGTCGTGATCCCGGTGGTCGACATCTATCCCGATATGCGAGGGTCACTGGCGGCTCGTCGTCCCGTCATCGGCGAGGTCTTCGCAGAGCGCGTGGATATCGTGGGCACCGGCGTTGATCTCAACGAAAGAAACGATGCCGAGCTTTTTCAGGCCACGGAGTCCGCCGAAGAGA
The DNA here is from genome assembly GCA_007119595.1 of Myxococcales bacterium. Lineage (GTDB taxonomy): Bacteria > Myxococcota_A > Bradymonadia > Bradymonadales > Bradymonadaceae > SLJM01. The sequence continues at coordinate 7,715 of SKPJ01000115.1, read as the reverse complement.
AAGGAGGTTGGGACAAGTGGGTGGCCGATGAGCTGCGAATCGATGTGAAATCGATGGGGGCCACCATCTCTGGACTGGGTGAGGTGGCGACAGTCACAGGACTTCGCGCCGTGTTGGCCGATGGTGGGCGCCAGGGGATCGACCTCGATGCTTCGGCTCAAGTGGCCGGAATCGATGTCGATGTGATGTGGTCGGAGGATGCCCTGGTCGCTGATGTTGCTACCGATGACATCGAAAGTGAAGTGGGTGCGCTCCCGGCGAGCTTTGAGCTGGATCGTATCTCGGTAAAGGGCGATACCTTGCGAGCTCTCGCCGAATCGCGACAGCTCGACGAACTCCGGCTGGAGCTGCACGGACTTGGACTTCAACACAGTGGGGGCAGGAGATTGGAACTCGGAGCCGACGAGTCGACGCTGCAGGGATCGACCGCTCAGATCGACTGGAGTGCGCCGACGGCAGTGATCACCGAGGGAGATAGGGAGTATGTATTGAGCCAAACGGTGCTTGCCTATCGACCCGATGCATCGGGGTTTTCCTTTGGGACGGTGCTCAGGGATGGACGAGGAGGGCGCGTGGAATTGGAGGGGCAATGGCACCTGCCGACATCACTCGTCAATATCGACGCTTGGATCACCGATTTTGCGTGGGATGGCACCATGCCGTGGCCCTTTGGCGGCGAGCCACCGGTGGATCAGGGCCATATTGATGGCACTTTTCATGGGGAGTTGGATCTGGTGCATCGATTGATCTCATTGGATGCAGCACTGGAGTTCCGGGATCTGGTGGTCGAATTCCCCATGTTGGCTCCGGAGCCGATGCGCTTTGAGCAAGTGGAGGTCGCCCTGCCGCTGACCGTAGATGCCCGCGGAAAGACGCTCAGCATCGTCGACGGATCGGCAGCGATGGGGGGGCTTGAACCCTTTGGTTTCGATGCCCGAATTATCGACGCTGGCGAGGAAAGCCATGTCTTTCATCTCTCTGCGAGCGCCGACGAGCTCGACGCATCTCGGCTCGTCGATGTGCTGCCTCCGGAAATGATCGGAGTCATTGCTGAGGCGAAGATGGAGGGAGCATTCGGTGTCGATCTCGAGTTGGCTGGCCACTCGGCATTTCCGGAGAGTCTGATCTTGGAGGTCGGACTCAGTGGTGAGGTCGACGTGATTCGCGAGGCGCGATGGCTCGAGCGCCGGGGGAGCTTCCAGCAGCCACACATCGGTTTTGGCGATGCTGACGATGACTCCAAAGAAGTGGTGCCACATGACAGGTGGCAGCCGCTGGCATCGCTTCCGGAATATGTCCCGGCGGCCGTATTGGCCGCAGAGGATTCGGCGTTCTTCTACCACGACGGACTCGACTGGAAGGGACTGCGCATGGCAATGGTGGAGAATATCGAGGCAAGAGCTCTCGTTCGCGGGGGGAGCACGATTACACAACAGGTGGCCAAAAATGTGTTTTTGACCCACGATCGAACCTTGTTTCGAAAATTACAGGAGTCCTTTTTTGCCTGGAGAGTCGAGCAGACGCTGAACAAAGAGGAAATTCTCGAACTCTATCTCAATGTCGTCGAGTGGGGCCCCGAGGTGTACGGGATTTCAAGGGCAGCCCAGTATTTCTTCGAGCACAAACCGGAACAACTGCAGCCGTTGCAAGCTGCTTTCTTGGCATCGATTCTACCCAATCCCATCCGGTTCGGTGGCGCGATAATGGCTGGCTATATGCCGTCGTCGCGGGAGGGCAAGATCCGTCGAGTACTCGAAAATATGCGCTTTTTGGAACAACTGGAATGGGATCAGTACTACGCCGCCATTGAAGAACTCGATCAACAACGGGTGGGCAGTCTGGAATTTCATCTCTGTGCCGATGACGACACGGCACCAGAGGATGCAAAACGGTGCGACCAGGTTCAGATACAGAGCCGTGACGGGGAGGCGATTGAATCCGAACAATGGGACGGCGTCGTGCACGGTGGGGTGGGCTGGATGCCACTGAGCCACTGATAGCCGTTGGTGATTGGGGTAGACGAAGAATCAACAATCAGGAGGAGAAGTGAGACTGGAACGAATCTACGACTGGAAGGTGGGACAGGGGTTTGTGGAAAGAGATCCGCGCACATTGGATCCGAATTTGCGCAAGGAAGATACCATTCGCCTCGGGCATATCAGTGATACTCATCTGGGAAAGAATGCCCCGGGGCAACGACGGCGCGAATTGCGGCGGTGGCTCGACGGTTTTGTGCAAATGGACATCGACGCCGTAGTCCACAGCGGTGATTTAGTGGAATCACCGGAGGGTGATGAGTCGCTTCGCTGGGCATTTTCCCTTTTCGACGAGCTGCCGGTTCCGCTCTTCGGGGTGCCGGGCAACCACGACCTGAGAGCACCGGGGGGAAGTAGTGCAGTGACCGAGCATTGGGGGCCCTATCCACGGAAAGAAGAGATTGAGGATCTACAATTGTGGCTCTTCGACAGCATGGCCTGGCCTCCGGTGGAGGAGCGCAGCCAGCGAGAGCAAGAGTCGGCGCGCAACTCCGGCTTTTACTCCCGTGGTGCCGTGGGAGCGGAGCAGCGGGCTGCGGTGAAGGCAAAATGGACGACACCACGTAAGGGGGCACGAGTGGCCGTAGTCCATCATCATGTCTATCAGCCGGTACCTCAGAAGCCGTGGTATGAAAAGAATGCAGATCTGATGGCTCCATTAGAAGACGCAAAACCCTTCTTGCGGCTGTTGCGTGAGGGTGGAGTGACCCTTCTATTGCACGGACACCGCCATCAATATACAGCGCCGTATTCACCGTTTGAGGATCTGGTCATCGTCAACGGAGGGAGCGTTACTCGTCAGGCCTGGCCAAAGCGGGCCCGACTTATCGATGTAGCGCGCACCGGCGTGAGTATGAGGATCTGGGAATTCGTTCGGTTTAGTTAGAGGGCTTTAGTTAGAGGGGATCCGGTTAAGAACTTCCAGAAACCAAATAAACCGGCCGCATCCGATGGGTTTGGGAGGCGGCCGGTTTGTTATTCAGTATGGTATGACCGGGATTATTCGAGGTCGTCGTCGTCGATCACCAACACCTCACCATCGGGTGAGATGAGGACCGCCGCCACCGGAGGTCTGTCGTCATCGGTGTCAAAAGCTCCGGACAATACGAGGAGAGCCGCTTCCCCTGCAAAGGGCAATAGATCTACATCGTATTCCGCCAACGGCGTTGGAGGCGGTTCCGGCGGCACGATGGAGATAAGGGCCTCTTCATCGACAGGAACGGCGGTGTAGTTCGCAAATTCGCCATAGCCCAGCTCCTCGGCAATTGTCACATCCGGGGAATCGGAAACGGTGACGTCGACGTCGCCGGCGTCGATCACGCTGTGGAAGGTAAGTATATCGACATCCTCGTCATCAACGCCGGCCTCGCGGGCGTCATCGTAGGTATAGAGCGCAAAATCGGTATCGACGTCGTCCGGGTTGGCCGGGAATTCTTCGGGGTCGAGGACACCGCTTGCGATGGCAATATGCGTAGAACCGGGGTCGAACTCGAGAGTTGCCTCGGCGACGGCGTCGTCCGTGTCTTCGGCACCTGTTTCGGTGATCGCAAAGTCGATCTCCTCACCGGAGGGATAGGTCAAAAAGGGCGTTGCGCTGCGGTATTCCAGGCCTTCTTCGAAGAGGATTTCATCGACGAAGACATCGGCCGGAGAGGTCGCTGGATCGATGGAGTCGTGGACCAATTGCATCCGCGCTGCTTCGTCGAGGACGATGGCCTCGAGCCGATCGCCGTCCACCGGTGTGGGATAGACCACGATTTCGAAGGAAGCGTCCTCGTTTTGTTCGGAATCGAGAAAGCCCGAGGCCAGGGCCACGAATGTGTCCCCCCCGGTCATGGATGGGGTTTGATAGGAGTTGACGCGCTCTTCGGTGGCGCTGACCAACAGATCCAGGACGGTGATTCCCCGGGGAAGGCTGAGATAGCCGTCGGTGAAGTTTCCGTAGAGGAGGTCGGCGACGATCAGGATGTCGTTATTGGCCACCAGATCAACGCCGGGAGCGTCGGTGGCGCCGTGAAATAGGACCATTTCATCGATATCTGGATCGTCGGCGGTTTCCTTAGCGTCCTCGAAGACGTACAGCGCGACGTCGATGCTCTCCCCATCGGGATTGTCCTCAAAGTCGTCGGGATCCACCACTCCGTTGGCGACCACGAGATAGCGCTCTCCTTCCTCGAATTCGGTGGGATCGAAGGTGATCAATGCGTCGTCGACGGAGTCGGAGTCCGCTCCGGCGACGGCGATTTCGTAGTCGTCGGCGTCGATATCGACGTAGGGAGTGGCCGTGCGAAATTCGAAGTCGTCGATGAGCAAGTCCTCGTCGAAATATATGTCGATGGACGCCAAATCCGGGTCGGCAGCGTTGTGAACAACTTGTACACGAGCCATTCCCTCCGGAATGTCGATCGGGTCGGGATCGACGTCATCAACGACGTCTTCCTCCACGTCGTCGACCACATCGTCCTCCACGTCGTCGATTACATCGTCAACCACATCGTCGACCACGTCGTCGACCACATCGTCCTCCACGTCATCGATCACATCCTCGATGGGGGGGATATCCGGTTCCACTCCCACGTCGGGATCCGGATCGGGATCGTCGTCATTGCAGTTACATGCGCCGCCCACTGCGATGGCAGCGACCACGACCAGCGTAAGGAATCGTGATCTCGATGGAATCAACCACTTTGAAACAGTCATGCCAGACCTCCAGGTTCGAAAGACAACCGAGTAATCATCGTCAAGAGAAGTGCCGCCGAAAGGGGAAACAGTGCCGATCATTTCACTTCGATGCCCACCACGTAGGCGCCATCACAACGGTGGCGACCCCTCTATCGCCCTTCATGCAGAGGATTGCGGGTATCGTAACCACGACGATGCAAACGTGAAGTCTCAAAATCGATGTATTGCAACGCTAACCGTGTTTTTTTGTACGGCGTGGTGCGCTGCCGATGAGTAGAGGCCGGAGGTGAAATAAGGGGCGCCGTCAAGTGGTTTGGTGAAGGTGAAAAGCGTATAGATTATCAATAGTTATGACGAAGAGGGGTCAGCGATGAACGAGCGAGGTACCGGGAGTCAGGTAGGGATCGGGTGGTGGCTGGCGGGCATGATTCTTGCCGGAGTAGTGCTGTTTTGGCTGCTCTGGGGAAGCGATGAGGAAGGGGTCCCGCAGGAGCCCCCCAGGGAGGCTCCCCAAATGGAAACGGCTCCCGATGAAGAGGAAATCGAGCCCGACGATGATGGACCACTTCATCGGCCGCCGGGGACGGCGCCCGCCGATCCCCGGCGGCCTGCGACCGTGCCTTATGAGCAGGGCGGTGGGGAGAGCGGAGCCAACCCCGGTGGCGACGAATCCGGGGAGGAGTCCGAGCTTGGATCCAGTGTGGACACCGAACCATCGAACCTCGGCAATGGGTCCCGTAGTACGGTCCGTAGCGTTCCCTCTCATTTGCAGGGCAGTACCGACGACGTTGACGAGGATCGAGCATCGGAGAAGTCTGATCCCGCAGGGAAATTTCGGAATCGCCACCGCGACAGGCAAGACAGACCGACAGAAGGGGAAGCATCAGATCAAGAACTGGCCTTCGAGGAGCCAAATGACGAGGAGGGGGACGGTTCTCGTGGAGACTGGGATCGGGAATCCGAGGAGTGGATTGAAGAGCACGGAGAGCTACCTGAGGGTGAATGGGGCGAGGAGGTCGGCAGGTATGAGGACGGTGAGTGGGTTGATGCCGGGGTCGCCGAAAAAATAGAGGACGACGAATGGAGCGATGAACGGGATGAACAACTGGCCCAAGATGAGATAGAGCAAGGTCGAGATATCGATGAACCGTCAGGGCCACAGGATGTGCAAGCTCCGGCGGGAAGCGACGATATCGTCTCCAGCTATGCCCCCGAATCTGGCCATCTAGAGCCGGGTACTGCAGAGGAGTTCATGGGTGAATCCGGCGAGGCGCCGCCGTCTCAAGAAGCGCTCGACGGCTACCAGGACGAATTGGATCGGGCAGGAATCCCGGGTGCCGAGGATGCATCGCTCTATGCCGCTGTGGCCACCAATGGATTGGCAGATGCTCTCTACGTTCTCTCCGCTGGTCGAACACTGTCTGATTCGGAAGCATCGCGGCAGCGAGACGATATCATCGCTGGAGCCGACGATGGACTCATCGATTTCGACGGTGAGCCCGACGACGAATTGTCGCCGGAGGAGGAAGCGGAACCAACGTCTGACGACAATTCGGTCGTCGGCGGTGAGAAAGCCGAGGAGGACGAAGAGCCGTTTGTATACGACGAGGAGTGGACGGTCTGGCTCGATGCCGCCGATTGGCTTCGCTATATCCAGCAAGAGGAATATCCCAGCCTCACAGTTTTGGTCGATGATGTCGAAGAAGCCGCCACCCGGCTCGACCCGGAGATACCCAAATCGGAACAGGTCGATGAGTTGAGAGAGTTTTTTGAGGCCATCGAAGTCGTATTGGAGGCGATGGCCGCAGAGGACCGGGCACGAGCGCAGGTAGCGAGCTGACTACTGCTGACTTGCACTGCCATAGCTCATTTCGGCACTATGGAGTCGAGATATCGCCGATGGTTTGAGTCGCCGAAGCAGCGCAGACTCCTGTGGCCACTAACTTAATTGGTTGGAGAGATGATGGCTTACGTTCCGAGATTGCTTGCATTTAACGGCTATTTGGTATTGGCCGTTGCACTCGCTGTGAGTTCGGGATGTTCCGGTTCCGACAGCGCCAGTTGCGAAACCGTTGATGATTGTTTTTCGGGAGAGGCCTGTCGAGACGGTAGTTGCCAGATCTTGGAGGCCAATCAGTCGCCGGAAAATGTGGACGACGTGGGCCAGAACAACGGAAATAATGAAGGGGGAAATAGCGTCGATTCCGGTGGCACTGCGAATACCGTAGCGAACGATTCGTCGGATACCGGCAATGGTGACCACGAAAACAGCAATGGCGAATACGACGGTGGCGAAAACGACAGCGGCAATGGTGAGCCGGAACATTGCGCCAGGCAGGCGGGCTGTGATCGCATGGTCGACGAAGATGTACTCCATCCCGGCGTTCATATCGGCCCTGAGATCGAGGGGGATATCGAGAACTACGGTTGCCCTGAGGAGCTCGACGAAATCGAATTTTTGGGTGGGGTCCACGAGCCGATCGAAGCTCATTTTTGTAGTGATGACAAGCATTATTACCGCATCCGTACCGAGCAGTGCGGCGATCGCGGTTTCACGATCGATGTGTCCATCACAACTCGCGATGAGATGTGCCCCGTCGATGATCTCATAAACCTGATCGTTAGAATCAGTGGTTCCGGTAGCTCCCCGGAATGCGATGAACTAACGACGGACCGATGTGTTACTGTCGAGGAGGCGCCGCCCGGTGAGCTTCGATGGAAAATTCACTTTGAAGCCGAGTATCATAATCCCAAGTATCTACCGACCGATCTCGTCATCGAGCCCATCGATGAAAAGTCATTCCCCTACGAGTTGAGCGTCGAGGTCTCCGAGGTGGGGGGAGATTGAGCGGCGTAATCTGCGCTATTTATTGCGCCAGAAGGTGAGGCGATCGAGGGTTCTTATCAGTACGCTGCGCCGTGCGCCGAGTACGGTCTCGAAGAGCAGTGCGATGATGACGATGAATAAGAAGGTGGACCACAGGTTGATACGTCGCT
>SKPJ01000405.1 GCA_007119595.1 Myxococcales bacterium | reverse complement strand
GCACCATCTTTCGGTCGCCCCTCGCTTGAAGTAGTGTTACTACACCTGCACTCGGGTCGACCAGAAATCTGGCACGTTCATCTCGCCGGTGCCGCGTTTCAGTTAAATGACGAAGCGTTTAACGACTTCGAATGGGGACGACTCGACTGGCGTTTCGATACATGACGTCGAAGCCGCGAAAACGGGGGACAAAACGGGGCTTTGGATCGTCGGCGCGGGCGGTTTTTTTGTCCACCGGTTCGAGCACGACCTTTCGGGACGCCGGGTTTACCTGACAGTGATATCGGCGCCCATGATGTTCCCAGATGCGCGGAAAATCCTCGGCGACCGACTCTACTTCGAAGCGATATGTGCCGAGGATTTCAGCGACTGGCGGGCGCAGATCGTCGGGTTCGACGAGCATCAGATCTTCGTCCCGTGCCACGCCGAGTTCGGCGAGGCGGTTCTGTAGAAATTCGGTGGGCTCCGGAGGTGTTTCGTCACCATCCCAGTTGCGATCCGGGTCGCGCCGCGGCCAGCGAGCCATCAATTTCCACACATGGAGATCGTCGAGTACAGCCTCTCCGGCGGGCCTGAGTATGCGTCTCTCCAAAATGGCCTGTGCAGCGGCTTCGAAGAGTGCTTCGCCGCGCAGGCTCTCCTCCTCTTCGGCGAGGACAACGCCGGCGTGAGTGCGTTTGATGACGCCGCGAATATAGGGCGTGCCGCCCCGGGATCCGGCGCGAATGCGATCGACCTCGACTTCGCCAATCCCGGCCTTCAGTAGTTGCTCATAGCTACAGGGAAGCACCATTCGCCCCGTTCCCCGCACGCCGATTCCCTGATTTCCCAGCCAGAAGTGATCGAGGACCAGCCCCGCCACCGGGTGGGTATTGTTCTGCTGGGAGCGTTTACTAATCGGTGGTTCGAAGGGCCAGATCGACAGCTCGATTTCACCATTTCCCCAGGGCTCGGAGCGGCCGCGGCGAGCCTTGCCGTCGCGCCGTCGCTTCAGCGCGCGCTTCCGCACGACGAAAGCCGACTCCGGGATGCGCTGCAACAGTGCGTCGGCCAAGGCTTTGCGGGAGGGCAGGGGATTGCGATCGTCAGTGGGGTCCGAGGGCTGGACATCGAGGCGATTGCGGAGGCTGGTGGCGATGCGTCGCGCCTCTTTGAGCGCCGAGCCATGCAGTCCGTGGCGATGCGGATGGCCCGAGCGTAGGCAGCGAAGCTGAACGAATACCTCGTCGTCGGCACCGGTCAATAGCTCCGTTCGGGCCTCTTTGACCTCCTCGAAGGAGCGACCTCGGAGGTGACGTTTGGGGAGTAATAGATCGCTTCCGAGTTGCAAAAGGGCGACCAGGTCGGCGAGTGCCGAAGCCAGTGCAGCCGGTGGGTCGAGCAGAATGCGCGCCTCATCGCCGGCGACGGGAAGGGCCGCCATGCGACGGCCCTTGCCAGTGAGCTCGCCTGCGGAGTCGATGGCTTCCGTTCGGCGCAGCCGCTGGCGGGCTTTTTCGACGGCAAATGGGGGCGGATCACTTAGCCAGGTGGCTTCGTCAAAGCGCGACCCTTCGAGACCGCAGATGGCGGCGTGGAGGATCACATCGTCCAATTCGATGCGCTCGATCTCGGGGCTCGTCTGTTCGTCGGGCCGAAATCGCTGGCTCCACAACCGGAGGCATCGGCCCGGGCGAAGGCGGCCGGCCCGTCCGGCGCGTTGGTCCATCGACGCCTTGGAAATCGGCACCAGGGCAAGTGCCGAACGACCGCCGCGGTGCACCCGCATGCGGACCAATCCGCTATCTATGACGGTCGTTACTCCGGGAAGGGTTAGCGACGTTTCGGCGACGTTGGTCGACAAGAAGAGGCGCCGACCGTCGTGTTCCGAAAAGGCTCGGCTCAGAAAACGGCCCGGCAAACGGCCGTGAATGCCGAAAAGCTCCAAGCCCTGCTTATCTGCGATGCTGCGCAGCGCCGATTTGCAGTCCGAAATCTCTCCCTTTCCGGGTAAAAAGACGAGAATATCGCCATCGTCATCTTCGCGACTCAAAATATCCCGCACGGCATCGCGGACCCGCCCCTCGAGGCCATCCGATGTAGGCGCCGGGACTTCGGAGCGATAGGAGATGTCCACCGGATAGGTGCGGCCGCTCGCTTCGACGACCTCTGCGGAGATCTGATGGGCGATTTCGGTGGCGTCGATGGTGGCTGACGTAAAGATGAGCGCTCCATCGAACCGGCCCTGTTTTCGGGCCTCGAGCATAACGGCGCCGATGAGGTCGACCTCCCATCCGCGCTCGTGAAATTCATCGATCAACACAGCGGAAAACGCTGAGGGACCGTCGCCGGCGAGCATCCGAAGGGCGACACCGGTGGTCACGAATATCACACGGGTTTGCTTCGAGGTTCGATCGTCGAATCGGACTCGATAACCGATGGATTGGCCGACCCTTTCATCAATGAGCCCCGAGAGATAGGTGGCCAGAGACCGGCAGGCCACGCGCCGCGGTTCGACGACCAAAACCGTCTCGCCACATCGGTCGGCGAGCCACAGCGGAAGCCGCGTCGATTTACCGGATCCCGTCGGTGCCACGACAACCAGTGGACGTCCCGTATCAAGCGCGTCATTGAAATCCTGTCGCGCCTCGTCGACGGGGAGTTTTTCGTCAAATCCTGTGGATAGCACTTTTGTCACGGTTGGGGCTCCGGGGAGTAAATATCTCGTGCCCCGAGTCTGTCATGTTCTGCGTCGTCGGCGAAGGGCGACGAGACTGCCAGCAGCAGGCGAGTGCAGGGTCTGGGTGAGGCGATTTCCCGTTTTACTCAACGCTCGTTGCGGGAGTCCAGTCCCGGAACACGGCCCAGATACCAGGGAAGTGCCAGGGTGACGAGACGGCTGAGCATCATCGCCGTGATCGACCACCAGACGCCGGTCAGCCCCCATTCGTAGACCAGCGTCGCGATGAGCAAACCGGCACCGACGACCGCCGATAACACCATGGTGATCGCCAGATACCGAAAGGCCTCAGCCCCCATATAAAGTCCGTCCCATACGAAGACTAGGCCATTGATCGGCTGGAGGATGGCCACGAACGCAAAGATCGCCAGCACATAGGCGATGGTCTCCGGATCGGTGGTGAATAAAGCCGGCAGATAGGGTCGGGCGATCCAAAACAAAAGGCCCAATATCACACCGATGGCCAGACCCCACTGCAACAGCCGATTTCCCACATCTCTTGCCTCGTCGGGTGAACGTCCACCGATGAATCGAGACAGAAGGGCCTGACCGGCGACGGCCAGCGAGTCGACGATGAGAGCCAGAAATCCCCACGACTGGTAGGCCACCTGGTGGGCCGCCACTTCGACGACACCGATGCGAGCGGCGATGGCGGTGGCCAGTGTCATGGTGGCCACCAGGGCCCCGGTGCGCAGCAATAAATGGCCACCGATCTGAATCAGGGGAATCATCTGCGACGGTCGGGGGATGACGAGGGGAATGCCAAATTCCTTTCGGTGGCGCACCAGCAAAAGCCATAAGAAGATGGCCGCCCCCAACCACTGGGCGATGACCGTGGCCGCCGCGGCACCGGCGATGCCCCAGCCGACGCCAAAGATCAGAATCGGATCCAGGATCAGATTCACCAGATTGAAAATGGCGGAGATAACAAAGGGCGTGCGCGTATCCTGAAAGCCCCGAAATGCCCCATTGCCGGCGATGATCAGCAAGACGGCGGGACCCGCAAAGGCCCGAATATGCAGATAGGTTTGGGCTGGTTGTGCCAGTTCTCCGGTGGCTCCCATGGCGCGCAGGATGGGCTCGGAGAATGAGAGCAGCGCTGCAGTGACACAGATCCCGATGATCACCGCCAGACACAACGCTTGAATCACAGTGCGCCCTGCGGCCTCTTGGTCGCCGCGACCCAGAGCCCTTCCGATCTTCGGCGTCGTTCCATAGGCCAAAAAGTTGAAGACCAAAAAGGCGAGGGCAAAAATGGCCGAATTGACCCCCAATGCGCCCAATTGTGCGGTACCCAGCCGCCCGACAAAGGCCGTATCCACCAACGAGACCAATGGATCGATGGCCAGGCTTCCCAGCGCCGGGATCGCCAGAGCCATGATCGACCGGTCGTGGCGGTGCTGCATCGGCAACAGGTGTTTCATCGGTGGGGTCGGTTGATGTGGTCGGTGCTCATCTGGTTATCGCTCACCGAGTGGTGGCAGGTGACGTCTTCGCCGACTGTCCATCGTGCGTCAACTTCATCACCCGAATTACCTGTGCTCGCATACGCCGGCGTGAGCAACTAAAATACATTTCAACTTGTGGATATGATGGATGCGAGGATCGAAAACGAGGAGCGAAGCCATGAACGGTCGATGCCTAAAAGCTCATCTAGTGATCCTCATTGCGGTGAGCATTATGGCGGCGTGTAGCGATGAAAAGAGCGAACAGTCGACGCCGGACTCCGGTACGGCCGTCGAGCCCGATGCTACTTCCGATCGCGACACCGGCGACGACCGCGATGTCGATGAGAGCGATGAAGATGTCGATGACGGCGATGGATTCGTGCCATGGGAGCGTCCGGAAGAGGGACGTTGGTGGGCCGGTGACCTGCATGTCCACGCCGCCGGTGCGTCCAACGATGCTGCGCCGGAGAGTACTCCGGAGCGGATTCGAGAGGTGGCCATTGAGCGCGGAGTGGATTTTGTCGTCCTCACCGACCACAGTAATTCGACGGGCTCCGATCCGTGGACCCTGGAGGAGGATCCGGCGTTGTTCAACCAGGGACCGGAATTCCCGTTCTGGGACAAGGCTCTTGCCCTCTCGGACGACACTTTCTTGATGGTCCAGGGAAATGAGATCAGCCCGGTCGCCGATATCGAGAACGGCGGCTCCGGTCCCACGGGGCATATCGGCTGCATTCCGGGCACATTGGTCGATTTTGATCCCAATGTAGCGTTTGTCGACCGACCTCGCGGCGAGGTCACCGGCGGTGAAGCACTACAACAGGCGCAGGACGTCGGTTGTTTTTCGATCTTAAATCACCCCTTCGGCCCCGTATTTTGGATCTCCTACGACTGGACATCCTATGACTATGACGCCGTCGAGGTCTGGAACGGAGGTGCCGGGTTCAATCGATTCGACGAGGAAGCGGTAAAGGGGTGGGCCTGTGACCTGTCTCAGGATCGGCGGGTTGTACCGGTCGGCGGAAGCGACAACCACAAAGTGGAGGTGGAGCCGCCGGGAACCGTCTTCGATCCACCACTGGGTACGCCGGTGACCTGGGTATGGAGCGATGCATTGGAGTGGGACGAGATCATCTCCGGGCTCTATGCCGGTCAGGTCTCGATCACCGATACGGGAGAGCCATTGGAGATTGACGTCTTCGATGCCTCCGGACAATGGCTTGCGATGGCTGGCGGCGATTTCCAGGCCGACCAGGAGGTCTGGATTCGAGTGCAGGGAGTGCGGGGGGGGGCCGATGAAGAGCGGCAGTTGCAGCTTATTCGCATCCCGCAGGACGGCTGCGATGACACCCGCGCGGAGGGACAGATCAATGTCCCAGATCCGAACTGGGAGGTTCTCGAAACCTGGTCCGTCGACGGCGGGGCTACGGTGGACGAAAAACGGGAGGTCAATGCCGAAGCCGGCGATGTCTTTTTTGCCTGGATGGTTCCGGAGCCCGTCATCTCAATGGAGGAGGACGTGGCGATCTCGGGAGCACTCTTCGCTCGTTGAGGCCACCGATAAGTGACGTTGTACTATTAGGAACACAGGGCGGTGGGCTCACAATCGTAGGCGCAGTCGTTGCTGGGACAGATAAGAGTGCAATTGCTGTCGTCATTGCAGGTAACACTGCAACCACCACCGGGGCAGTCAAAATCACAATCGCTCTGGTTATTGCACTGTAAATTGCACGCCCCGCCCTGACAGATGGCGTTGCAACTGGCCTCGTCGTGACAACTCCAATCACAGCCGCCGCCCATGCATTCCCAGGAGCAGGACTGAGACCCCTCGCAGATATCATCCTCGAATTCCAGATCGCATCCGGCGCCAATGAGCAGTGCCCATAGCAATAGGGCGACGATAAAAGATAAGCGAGCCGACAACGGCGAAGGATTGCACAAAATTTGGATTTCTCCGGAGAGTGTTAAACGCGTCGTTTAGCCAGCGCGGCAAGGCCTCGGACCCACTCAGCTTATCTGATGGGTCGGGCGCATCAACAAGTCGTGATACTGCACGTGGTCCGGGGCGCCCAGCACGTGGACTACACTTTCGGCGATATCTTCGGGGGTCAAGACCTGGTAGCGCTCGTAGGTCTGCTGCGCCCGCTCTTTGCTGTCGTGATAGATGGCGGCGAATTCGGTCTCTACGAATCCGGGGCTGATGGCGGTGACTCGGATCGACGAGTTGCGCTCACGGAGTTCTCGGCGCAGCCCTTCGGTCAACGAGCGAACTGCGAATTTGGTGGCCGAGTACATCCCGGCTCGCCCAGGAACGCGATGTCCCGACATGGAACTGATATGAATGATATGACCCATGGCGTC
>SKPJ01000051.1 GCA_007119595.1 Myxococcales bacterium | reverse complement strand
TTGGTTTCGCTCCGATCGTCGTGACGATCTTCTCCCGGTTTTTTCGGTTCGGGCACCAGTGCCCGGATCGTTTCGGAGAGTTCGCCAAAGGACTCGATGACCTCTTTGAGAGCGCGTTCACTGTCTGCCGAGGCCTTTAAATAGTCCGCATAAGCCGCCTCCATTCGGCCGTGGGTCTGTTCGAGCCGGCGCAGTAATTCCTCCCATTTGGGTAGGGTCGAAGGGTCTCTTTTATCACTCATGGTTCGTCACTTGCGTTGAGGGTAGCGCTGCGGTAAGTATCCTCGTCTTTCCGAATGATTTGCAACTGCGGTACGTTGGTTGGTTGCATCGGTCGGAAATCAAAGAAAGGTACGAACGTAATAATTCCAAACTTCGGGCGTCTTAAGTACATCATGGAAACCTTCCTCTTAGTTCTTCACGTCATCCTGAGCTTCGCCGTCGTTGTCGTCATCTTGCTGCAGTCTGGCAAGGGAGGTGGCCTTGGCGCGGGGTTCAATAATGCGGCAGCTCTGGGCCAGGAAGTCTTCGGTGGTCGGGGCGCTGCGGGATTTTTGGTCAAGCTGACAGTGGTGCTCGGGACGGCATTCATGATCACCAGCATGGCCCTGGCCTGGTATTCCAGCAAGCCTCAATCGGCGCTCGATCTCCAGATGGAGGCCGATGAACCAGCACGGGCTGTGGTCCACGATATTATTGAAGAGGGCCAGGGCGCAGGTGGAGGTGCCGATCAGATGCCGGAGGGACTCCAGATGGAGATGCCCGATGGAGATGATGGATCGTCACTGGAAGTCGAGGTCGATGGCGCGGACGGTGAGATTCCCGAAGAGATTCGGGAACAACTCGAGGGTCTTGAACTGGACCAAGAAGTTCCCGATGGGCCCGTAGAAGAAGAGATTCCCGTCGATCCCGAGGTGGAAGAAACGGAAGAGGGCGAGGAAGCCGAAGAGGTGGAGGCGGTCGAGGAAGCCGAAGAGGTGGAGGCGGTCGAGGAAGCCGAAGAGGTGGAGGCGGTCGAGGAAGCCGAAGAGGCAGAGGCGGTCGAGGAAGCCGAAGAGGCGGAGGCGGTCGAGGAAGCCGAAGAGGCGGAGGCGGTCGAGGAAGCCGAAGAGGTAGAAGAGGAAGCAACAGAAGCCGAATCGCCGGAAGAGGAAGCCGAAGCGGTGGATGACGAAGAGGAATGAGAACCGACAGAACTGTGGTGCACCAACCTAGGTGACGCCGTGAATGGGCCACGTTCTCCTTTCGAGGGATCGTGGTCTTTTTTTTGATGGGAATCGATAGAAGACAATTCAAATGGAGGATGAGATGGAAGTGACGGAGCTTCTCGAGGCGATGGACGGTCATTTCGATACTCCCCCCGGCGAGCTGGGGGCATCGGCGCGGGATGACTTTGCAAAATTCTTGAACGCGCTGGAGTCCGGGGTAATCCGGGCAGCTCATCGGACCAATGGCAAGGGCGATGCCCGTTGGGAGGTCAATCCCAGTGTAAAGCGGGGCATATTGCTCGGCTTTCGGCTGGGAAAGACCGTGGAGTTCGATGCTCCGGGGGGCTTGCAGTTTAGCGACAAGGATACCTATCCCAGTCAGCGGCTACCGGTAGTGGAGCGAAATATTCGCATTGTACCCGGGGGGAACTCGGTGCGCCGTGGAAGCTATATTGGGCGCAATGTGACGATGATGCCGCCGGCATTCGTCAATGTGGGGGCGTATGTGGACGATGACACGATGATCGACAGTCACGCGCTGGTCGGAAGCTGTGCGCAGATCGGCAGCGGTGTCCATCTGTCGGCGGCGGCCCAGATCGGGGGCGTATTGGAGCCGGTCGGCCAGTCGCCGGTGATCGTGGAAGACGACGTAATGGTGGGCGCCAACGTGGGGTTGTTTGAGGGAATTCAGGTCGGTCGCAAAGCGGTGATCGGGGCGGGATGTGTGATCACGGCGAGTACACCGGTATACGATCTGGTTCGCGAAGAGGTCTATCGATCGAGTGCGGATCGGCCGCTTCGCATTCCCGAGGCAGCAGTGGTGATTCCGGGAAGTCGGCCGGCGCGCGGGGAGTTCGCCGATGAGCACGGCTTGCAGATGGCGGCCTTGTTGATCATCAAATATCGCGATGAAAGCACGGATGCGAGCACGGCGATAGAGGAGTATTTGCGATGAGCGAGCGGCTAGTACCGTCGCGCCGTGCACTGGCGATAAAACCGACGCTGATTCGCTCCCTGAGAGCCGGGATGGGGTCGTCGACCATCGATTTTGGACTCGGTCAGACCGATCTGCCAGTCAGTAACGCAGTTCAGCGCTATTTTCGGTCGCATCTCGATGGACCGATGCTCGCCCCCTATACCCTGAATGCCGGACTCCTTTCGGCCCGCCAGGCAGTGGCTCGACACGTTGGCGCACAAGCGGATGAAGTGTTGCTGACCTGCGGTGTTCAGCAGGGGCTGGCGGTGGCAATTCTCGGCCTATGCGGTCCCGGAGACGAGGTGCTGGTACCCGATCCCGGGTTTCCAGCCTACGCAAATCTGGTGCGAGCTGCCGGTGCTCATCCGGTGCATGTACCGCTGCGAAAACCCACAGAAGATGCGCCCGGATGGGGGTTGGATCTGGAAGCATTCGAGGATCGGATGGGTCCGGATACCCGGCTCGTCGTGTTGAACAATCCCGGAAACCCAATGGGAAACGTTCACGATCCCGCCGAGCTCAGTGCCCTGCTGGAGTTGCTCGACGAATATGATGTTGGCTGGATTAGCGACGAGATCTACGAGGAATATCTGTGGGAAGGTCAGTTTGTCAGCGCTCGCTCTCTTCGCCCCGATACGGGGATCGTAGTCGCTGGAGCATCGAAGAGTCACCACATGATGGGGTGGCGCATTGGATGGATGATTGGACCGGAGCAGACTCTGAAGGCGCTGACACCACTGCACCAACATCTGGTAACCTGTGCACCCCTGCCGGCCCAGCAGGCGATCGTGGCAGCCCTCGAAGATCACGACGAGGAACTGGCGTCAACGCGGGAAGTCTTCGCACGACGCCGCCACAAAGTACTCGAAGCAATGGCAGACGTGGAGCTGGGGTCACCGCCCTCGGCAGCCGGTGCATTCTACGTATTTTTGGACGTCCGCCCCTGGCTTTCGAAGTTTGAAACGACGGTGCGACTGGCAAAACGTCTTTTGGAGGACGAGGATGTACTCGTGATCCCCGGTGAGGGGTTTGGTCCCTCCGGGTTGGGTCATCTGCGCGTTGCGTATACGATAGGCGGCGAGACCCTGGAAACTGGATTGCGTCGAATACGAGAATTTTTAATGCGTCATCGACCCCATGATGGAGACGAACCATGACCGAACAGGACGAGAGCATGACGGCCATCGATACCACTGAAGGGGAGGAGGCATCTCTTTGGGAGGAGCGCTTTGAAACGCAGATCAATACCTTTTTCGACGAGGCCATCGAGCGTGTCCCCGGTTTTGTGGATCGGAATCTAAAGAGCTTCAAAAAGGTGATGGGACGCAGCCTCGGTCCCCGAACGGGAGTAGCTGATCTTTTCATATCGGCGCGCAATTTGGCCGCTGGAGTCTCCAAAACGGTGGGAGGACCCGATTTTTCGACCTCCACCTATACGGACGACAGGCTCACGGAGTCCTTTGAGCGCGAAGTGGTCAGCTCCGTGGAGTTGGAGAGTTTGTTGAATCGACTGTTTTCGGAGTTTGAGAGTGAGCAGTGGGATCTATTTCTCGAACAGCAGGCCGAGGATGAACAGGGAGAGCCCGACGAGGAGGGCGTGGAAGCGATTCGAAGCCGCCTCGTCGAGATGATGGAGAAGGAAATCGCACACGATCCATTGCTCGCCCAGGCGATTCGCTCCGGTGTACGACTCGGTATACCGGCTACGCTGGGCTATGTGCTCTTCGGTAAGGCGACCTTTATCGCTGGTACGGGAGCGGGAGAGGGATACAAACGCCACCTCGATTTTTATCGGCGATCGGTGATCAAATTGGGCGGCACGGAGGTCCCGGGTTGGATGGGAGCCGTCGGCATCGCCGGCGGTGTGCTGGGAAGTCTCGCCATTGGCGGGTTGATGGAGTACGCCGTCAATAATGTGCGCGATATCAAGGGGCATTATATCCGTCAGATCAATGGAGCGCGCTATGTTCTGCTCTACGGTGAAGACCCGGATGTACCCGAGGGACAGGGGTTGTTGCACGTGGTGCGCGGTCTGGAGCGGCAATTTCAGCGACTTCCAAAGCTGACCGCGGAACTGCTGGATAGAACCGAGGAAAAAGTGGACGAGATGGTGGAGCTCGAACAAGACGACGAAGAGGAAGTGGATACGGATACGGAGGCGAGCAAGCGCGCTGAGTAATCTCTTGGGTCGCTTTGCGTAAGCGGCAATGAGAGTCCAATGATAGGGTGAAAAACGCTGGGAGTATGAGATGGAGTTGGTGCTAATTGTCGTGGGATTGGGTGCGGTTGCCATCTCGACGCTGGTGATATTTGGCTATTTACTCTTTATCTGGTGGCTCGATCGCTACGAGCGTGAGCCCCTTTGGTTGGTAATGCTCACCTTCGTCTGGGGAGCGTTGGGTGGGACAGCGCTGGGCTGCATGATCAGTCTGTTCCTGAGTGTGCCAATGACGATGCTGGTGCCGGCGGTCTACTCGGAGTTGGCGTTGACCGTGGGGATCGCTCCACTGGCTGAGGAGTTTACGAAGGGGCTGATATTCGTCTTATTGATCCTGACGCCTCATTTGGACAATGAGACGGACGGGCTGATCTATGGAGCGGCGGCGGGATTGGGATTCGCCGCCGTGGAAAACGTGCTGTATTTTTTGGCCTTTGCGGCGGCAGGTCCGGAGGTGTTCTTCGCCACCGTCGTAATGCGCACCCTATTTACCTCTCTGGTCCACGCCATTTCGACGGCATTATTGGGATATACCGTCGGTTATGTGCGTCATCGCCAGCTTAAGCCCTGGCTGTGGGCGCTGCCCATTCTTGGATTTGTGCTGGCCGTGGTCAATCACGCGTTTTGGAATTTGATGGCCGTTGTATCGGGCTCTCAATTTCTCAGCGATGCCATGTCGGCCGGGGCCCTGGGAATCGGAATGCTCTTTGTGGTCTTAATGGGGGCAACGATGTTCGCCATCACCCAGTTTTCACTGATGCGGGAGCACAAAATCATCAGACGATATCTGCGAGATGAAGCCCAGCAGGGTACTCTGCCGAAGGAACATGCCGAGATCATACCGTCGTGGCGAAAGCGCAGAAAAAAGGGATGGTTGTCCCCCCACATACCCCACGAGGAGTATGTGGAGGCCGCGACGTTGCTGGCCTTTCGACGCTACCAGACCGATACGGTAGCGCCCCGGTATCGAGATAGCTATAACGAAGGGGTGGAGGAATATCGCCAAAAAGTGCGCCAACTGAACAATCAAACTGCGAGAGGTCAAACGGGTTAACCCCCGGTACCGTTTTGCTCACCGAACCACTCAGGGGCAGCCCGGTGGTTCCATCTCTGAGATCCACTGCCGAATGAGACCGACGCCGAATTCGTCGATCGTAGTGATGGGCAGTTCCGGCATCTTGTGGGATGGTTCTGTCGACTCCATGCGGTAGATCATGATCGACTCGTCGGGCTCGCCGGGAACGATGTCGTAGGGACGACCACCAGCGGCTTGTCCGGCGGCGACCGGTGATTTGCAGATCCCGATGCGTCGTTCGTTGGTTTCATCGATCTGCAGGTGGAGATTCGAGGTGCTGGCCCGACCCTCGGGATTATGACAATGGGCGCAATTGGCGTCCAAATACGACCGCGCCCGATCATCGAGAGAAGCCTGTTCATCGTGAGGGTCGACGACACCGAAGAGCTCTGATGGATCGGGAATTGCGGTGTCGAAGAGCCCGGATTCATCGAGAAATTCGAGCTGGATGGGGCCGTCCGGGCTATCCCCATGGGGCTGTAGAAGTTGACGGGTGCGCGGCCCCAGAGGTTCGAGATCGCCGTCTTGTCCGTGGCAGGTCATGCACTGGTTTCGATTTGGAATTCGGTAATCGATCTCCACTTCGTTGCCCCCGTCGTCGATGAATTCTACATCGACTCGTTGGCCGAAATTGTGTCGGTGGGCCTCCTGTTGTTCCTCGTCCCACACATAGCTGTCGGCACTCCATTGACCGTCTTGCTTGTAGAGCAGTCGGGTCTCGAGGATTCGCCGTCCGGCCTCGGGATCTCGCTCATCGAGGGGATAGTAAAAGGTTTTGATTAAAATGGCGTTATCCGGCCAATCCCAGGGCTCGGTGTCGTCGAATCCGATGGATTCGCCAGGCGGGAGGGCGATAAAGCGCTCCTTGTGACTCAGATCCGAATAGAGTTCGGCGGTCACCTCGTAGGGGATTACGCCCGCGGCGGGCTCGGTGTCCGCCAGGTCTCCATCGAAAAAGCAGTATTCACCAAGGGTTTCAAAGGCGTCGCCGTCGCTATCGAAGAAGACCACTTCACAGGGAGGTTCCTCGGGCTCGTCGGAGTTGTCGGGCTCGTCGGAGTTGTCGGGCTCGTCGGA
>SKPJ01000496.1 GCA_007119595.1 Myxococcales bacterium | reverse complement strand
ACGATGGAGAGTTGATCCCGGACTCCGCCGGGCGTCCCTATCGAAATTGGCTCGATGAGATACGTTATCCCCGCGATATCTGGGATGAGATCATCGAAGTGACGGACTCGATCCCAGGTCTTCCCTCGACGTCGATGCTACAGCCCATCAGTACCCGAATCGTCATGCTCCAGAGCGGGATTCGGGCTCCCATGGCGGTGCGATTGCAGGGCGATAATCTCGAAGATCTGGCCGATGCCGGTCTGCAGGTCGAGGAGTTGTTGCTCGAACATCCACTGGTCAATCACGGATCGGTCAACGTCGACCGCCCCGTGGGGAAACCCTATCTCGAAATCGAACCGTCGCGAGACCAGTTGGCGCGTTACGGGGTGACCATGGAGGCCTTTCAGAACACGGTGGATACCGCCATCGGTGGGATGACGGTCACCGAAACGGTGGAGGGGCGAGAGCGCTTTGGGGTGAAGGTGCGCTATCCGCGCGAGATGCGAGATACACCGGAGGCGATGGAGCGAATACTGGTGACCACCGGCGAGGGGGCACTCATTCCCCTGGGTGAGCTTGCGGAGATCAACTACGTGCGTGGACCGGAGATGATCCGAAGTGAAAATTCGGCGCTCATTACCTATGTCATGTTCGATTCCGCCGATGGCGTAGGACCCATCGATGCCGTGGAATCCGTCCAGCAGACGATGGAGCGCGCTGTCCGTGCGGGGGATCTCGATTTCGCCGATGGAGTGCGCTTTGGGTTCGCCGGCGAATGGGAGCAAAATATGCGTGCCGAACAACGGTTGCGCGTTCTAATTCCCGTGATGCTGCTCATCATTTTTAGTCTGATCTACCTGCAGTTTCGCTCGATCTGGACTTCACTTGCCATCTTCAGCGCAGTGGCCGTGGCATTTAGTGGCGGATTCATCATGCTCTGGCTGTATGGACAGCCCTGGTTTCTCGATGTCTCGTTACTCGGTGCCTCGATGCGCGATGTCTTTCAGATCGGCACTGTCAATCTCAGTATTGCCGTCTGGGTGGGGTTTATTGCTCTATTCGGAATCGCCGCCGATGACGGGATCGTGATGTCGACGTATCTAAAACAACGCTTCGACGCCGCCGATCCCGATTCGCTCCGGGAGGTTCACGAATGTGTCGTCGAAGCCGGCATGCGCCGAATCCGTCCCTGCCTGATGACCACGGCGACCACGATCCTGGCCTTGCTTCCGATTTTGACCAGCTACGGCACTGGCGCAGATGTCATGATCCCCATGGCCATTCCCATCATCGGCGGGATGGCGCTGGCGTTGCTGACCCTCTTCGTCGTCCCTGTCTTATATGGGTTGATTGAAGAAGTGAGATTTCGATTCACCGACGAGGTAGTCCGGTGAGCCGGGGGAGGAGTACAACCGGAAGTTGTCAGTCATACGATGTAAGGCGTCATCGATCATCTGCGTCGAGCCAGCGACGAAGTCGGGGACCAATGAGGCGGTCCGTACTGCGCAGTTGTGCAAGATCATTGGAACCCGTGAGTGCCATGGCCGTGCGCAGAGCACCGATGCAGGCGCGAGCAAACGCCCTTGCTCCCTCGACACCGTCGTCGTGAGCCGCTCGTAACCAGGGAAGGGCCATGCCGGCCATATCAGCGCCGAGTGCCAGGGCGCGGGCGGCATCAAGGCCGTTTCGAAGCCCCCCGGAGCCGATGACCGAAAAGCCCCTTCGTCGGGCGTAGACGATGGAGGCTGCCGTCGGTACGCCCCAATCCCAGAAGAGCTCACCGAGATCGGCGGCATTGCGTTCGGCGCGGCGCGATTCGACACCGATCCAGGTGGTTCCACCGGCGCCGGAGGTGTCGACCCATTCCACGCCGATATCGCGGAGGCGATCGAGCACCGACGGAGAGAGGCCGCAGCCCGTTTCTTTGACGACAATCGGAAGATCGAGCTCGTCGACCAGTCGGGCAATGGCCTCGACACAGCCCCGAAAATCACGATCTCCTTCCGGTTGGATAAGCTCTTGGCCCGGATTGAGGTGGATGCCCAGGGCATCGGCGTCGATGGACTGGCACAATTCACCGATCATATCGGTCGATGATTCGGCGGCCTGGACGGCTCCGATATTTGCCAGTATCGGGATATTCGGTGCATATCGCCGCAATTGGTAGGTCTCGGCGAGTTTGGGATCATCGAGCATGGCCCGTTGGCTCCCCACTCCCATGGCCAGTCCGAATTCCGAGGCCACCGTGGCGAGTTGGCGATTGATGCGGGCCGCTTCACTGGCTCCACCGGTCATCCCGGTGATGAGAAGGGGAGCTTCGATCTCGCGATCGAATAGTAGCGTGGAAGTATCGACTTGGTCGACGTGCAACTCGGGAAGGGAGTCATGAAACAACTCGACGGCATCCAGTAAATTCGTCTTCACCATCGCCTCGACGTCCTCCTCGGCGCACAGCCGGAGGTGATCGCGTTTTCGGTCGGATATGTTGTGGGAGGTCATGGTGGATTCCTGGGTCGATGTCATAGTGGCATGGACGTGATCGCAGACATGAGCGGTGGGCCGCAAGGCCCCCTTTTTCGGGTGCAAATCACAGCCTCTCAAAGCATGGGGTCGTTGACGCTCGATGAATGGTGATTTTATACTCCGAGTCCGCTATCCGTTCTGCGGTGATGTCTATTAGAAAGGCCCCTGTTCACCGCTCGTCATTCCTGGTTGAGGTTTCGGTTTTGGACCGTCCGCTTCTCTTTGGCAAATATTGTCTCCTCGAGCGGATCAGCGTCGGAGGAATGGCCGAAGTCTTTCGCGCAAAACCGCTGGATGCCCCCGATCCCGATCGGTATTTCGCATTGAAGCGGATTCTTCCCCACCTCGCCGAGGATCTCGAATTTATCAAGATGTTCGCCGACGAGGCTCGCCTGACGGTGCAGCTTCGCCATCCCAATATCGTGCACATCTACGAATTGGGGCAGTTTCAGTCCAGTCATTACATCGTAATGGAGTTTATCGCCGGTAAGGATTTGCTGGCGTTTCAAAAACTCGTGCGCCGTCAGCAGGAACTACTCGACGTTGATATGGCGTGTCACATTATGCTCGAGGTGGCAAAGGGACTCGATCACGCCCACCGGAAGTCCGATCGAGATGGCAATCCGCTGGGGATCATTCACCGCGATATTTCACCGCAAAATGTGCTCGTGAGTTGGGATGGTCGGGTACGAGTCATCGATTTTGGTATAGCCAAAGCAGCATCGCAGAGCACGAAGACACAAGCAGGAGTGCTGAAGGGAAAGTTTGGCTATCTCAGTCCGGAACAGGTTCGGGCAAAGCCCATCGACCGGCGCAGTGATATTTTTGCGATGGGTACACTGTTTTGGGAGTTGTTGACCAATCAGCGCTTATTCAATGCGAGTAATCAATACGAGACCCTGACATTGATCGGGGAACCGGACGTCAAACCGCCGTCGACGGTCAATGGCGCGATCAGTGCGGAGGTGGACGCCATCGCGATGAAGGCCCTGCAGGCCGATCCAGAGGATCGATTCCAATGGGCATCGGAGTTCGGCGATGCTCTGCAATCCTACCTGATGAGCCAGAAGCCCCCGTATCACCGATCTCAATTGACGACGTGGTTGCGCAGCGCCTTTGAGGAGGAATTCGAAGAAGAAAAGGAAAAGCGCAAGAGATTTCGCGAGATCAATTCCGCAGACGATGTTCGAGCGTTATTCGACGAAAGCCATGGCAAAGGGGGGGAGGATGAGGATGAAGGCGTAGAAGACGCCACGCAGATCTGGGACGTCGACGAAGCTCCAGACAGCGATGTCGATCTCGACGCATTCGTCTCTAACCACACGGTGGTCCAGGCCGGGGGGCTCGAACTTTCGGATTACGACGAGTGGGAAGATGCTCCAGATACGATCGATGAAGAACAGGAGCAGCCACAGATTGAAGAGGTTCCCGGAGAGTCATTGAACCGCATTAAGATCGCCGCGGAGTCTAAGTACGAGGTGCCGCCGACGGTCATCAGTGAGCCCGCAACGGAAAATGAACAGGAGGGAGCTGAGGGGGCAAGCGAGCATGGAACCGTCGAAGCCACGCCGCGATCATTGGGTCGCTCTTCTGCACCGTCGGATGCTGCGCCGGTCAGTGGCCTATCGACTGGGGGCCGCGATTTGCCTCCCCGGTCCCATCCGCCGGCAAAACAGAGAACGAGCCCGGGGAGACAGAAAACGGGACCACAAAATTTCTCACCGCCCCAAGGAGGAGCGGATACGACGGGGCCAACGGCTGCCCGGAGGATATCGGGAGGAGCCGATACGACCGGCGGTCGGCCAGCCCCGACGGCGAATGTGGGGAGGATGGCGAATAGCCCCACACCGCCGAATAGTGGGGTGGGAACAAAGGGATCGACGACTGGTTCGATGACTCCGATGACCAGCCCCAACACGGAGGTAGTTGCTCCGGGGGGGATGGGTCGAAAACGAATTTTTCTCGCATTGGGAGTCGTCGCGCTCCTGGGCATGATCGCATTGTCTGGAGTCGCACTGTTGGTCGTCGTCGGTGGTGATGAGGAGGAGTTGTCGCAGACGGGAGCAGTGCTCGTAGAAGTTCAGCCACCGGCCAACCTCGAGATCTTTGTGAATGAAGAATACAAGGGCGAGCGAGCACCACTGACCCTGGATGAACTGGAGCCCGGCGACTATCGAATCAAGATCGATCATCCCGATCATCTGGTGTGGAGCGATGAAATTACGGTGGAACCCGACGCGGTCACCACCGTCAACGCGGATCTGGCGGCGGAGGGAACGTTGGTGATCCAATGGGAGACCAACCCGCAAGGGGTGACGATTTACCTCGATGGCGAGTCGCTTCTCATTGGAGAAGAGGAGCAGGAGGTGCAACGTACGCTGGCTCGGGGCAATTATGTACTCGAGGCGAACGCCGAAGGGATGCACTCGCAGCGCGTGCTGGTAAGCATCGACAGCGATGAAACGACGGAGCAGCAATTGGAGTGGACGCGGGTCGATCAACTGGCGATCACCGGTGCGGATCCGTTGGAGGTAGTATTGGATGGCCGATCGTTTGGTGAACTTCCGTTGGTCCTACAGGATCTGGAGCCAAACCGCCTCTACGAGTTGGAGATCGGTGAGTTTTCAACGGCCCTGGGCTATCCCGAGTTTGGTCGGGCGGAAATCCAGAGCGGAGAGCTCGATGATCTGCAACAACTCGAAAAACGGGATTACGGCTGGTTGATCGTCGATACGTTTCCGGAACAGACGTGGCAGCTAGTCATTGACGATGTAGAAACCGGCTTGTTTACCCCATTGGGCGAACTCGGAGAGATTCCCGTCCAATCCGGGTTGCGCACCATTGGATTTCAAAGACATGACGAGCGATACGACTATCGCGTTCGAATTATCAGCGAAGAAGTCACGCGGTTTCGCCCCGATTTTCCGGATTGATCCTGGGTTTTATATCGACGGAGAAAGCGAGCCTGAATCAGGTGCCGAGTCAACGGTAAGAGCCTCAGGCGTATTCGTCGGCGTCGATGCCGTATTTAGTCATCAATTGCCGAAAATATTTTCGGTCAATATCGGCCTCGCGTGCGGCGCCGCTAATATTGCCGCCGTGGCGGGCGAGCAATTCGTCAATGTAGTCGCGCTCAAAACTTGATATCCACTTTTCTTTGGCCTCTTTGAAGGGCTCATCTTGTAATTCACTTCGGGCGGGAACATGGGACCAATTCTCGCCCTGCTGCTGGACAAAAAGGCCGTTGCCGGTGCTACTGGTATCGGTGATATAATCGGGGAGATCTCGACGCTGTAGCATGTCGGTTTCGGCAAAGGAGCAGGCCCGTTCGATGACATTGGCCAGTTCGCGCACGTTGCCCGGCCATTTATAGGAGCACAGGGCTTTTAGGGCATCCGGAGCAATTCCATGCAGACGCTGTCTGCCGCCGGGGTCGTAGTTGCAATCCATGGTCTCCAAAAAGTGAGTCACCAGTAAGGGGATGTCTTCCGAACGCTCGTAAAGGGCCGGCAAAAAGAGGCGCACCACACTTAGGCGATAGAAGAGATCTTCGCGAAACCGCCCCTCGCGAACATCATCCTCGAGGCTTCGATTGGTGGCAGCGATGACGCGAACGTCGATTGGAATCGGTTCGTTGGATCCCACCCGACGCACCTCTCGTTGTTCCAGGACACGGAGCAGTTTCGGTTGTAGATCGATGGCCAATTCACCGAGTTCGTCGAGGAAGATGGTGCCTCCCTCGGCCATCTCGAATAATCCCTTGCGGGTCATGATGGCGCCGGTGAAACTGCCCTTTTCGTGGCCGAATAATTCGCTTTCGATAAGACTCTCGGGCACGGCGCCACAATCAAAGACGATAAAGGGCTGGTTGCTGCGTGGGCTCATCTCGTGGATGGTCTGGGCGACGACTTCCTTGCCCGTACCGGTTTCCCCCTCGATGACCACGGTGGCGGAAGTAGGGGCGATCTTTTCGAGAATATCGAAGATCTCGCGCATCTTGACTGAGCGTCCCACGATGTTGCCGAGCCGTTCGGCTTTGCTCGGTTCGATCGGGACCTGTTCATCGATGGGACAGAATTGGACCTCCGTATTGCCGACGCTGACCACGACATTGGCCGACAAATAGGCCTCGCGGATGCGCACGCCGTTGATATGCGTCCCGTTGGTGCTGTCCAGATCGATGACCACATAGGCATCGTCTTCTTGGACAATTCGACAATGATGTCGGCTGACCGTGTCGTCCTCGAGGATGATGTCATTATCGTCGAGGGCCCCGATTTTGATCACGTTTTGATCGAAGATCTGTTCCCGCTCATTCTCGGTGCCCGGTTCGATGATCAACTTGGCGCGCCGAATGTGGACTGACTTCGGCGTGCCGTCGAGATAGGCAATCTTGGTCTGTTGGGAGCGGTCGGTGTACGGCTCGTTTGACGCCATATGGATTCGCCGTAAACGATGAGAGATCCCGAAATCTAGTTGCGGGATGTGTTAACATTACGGTGATAAAGGGTGCTGCTTACGTGGGGCTCAATGGGCCGGGTGAAGTTGCTCAAGATTCCTGGCAGTGCGGCACCACGCACCGGATGAGTCGAGGCTTCACCGACATCAAAACCGACCGTG
This sequence comes from Myxococcales bacterium, assembly GCA_007119595.1. GTDB lineage: Bacteria > Myxococcota_A > Bradymonadia > Bradymonadales > Bradymonadaceae > SLJM01. Next base: position 13,408 of record SKPJ01000496.1, on the reverse strand, counting down.
TCGTCTTGGTCAAGACGAAAATGGGTGGTCTAACGGCGCCAAATGAGTCACAATAATGGGGCATCAACTCTACCCCAGCACGACGGGACCATGGTAGAAAGAGGCGAAAAATTTGGCAAGTATACGCTGCTTGAACGACTGGCTGCCGGTGGGATGGCCGAAATCTTCAAGGCTCGTTTAGACGGGGACAGCGGATACCAGCGTGTGGTGGCCATTAAGCGTTTGCATCGCCAGTTCTCCGAGGATCAAGAATTTTCCACCATGCTCATTGACGAGGCGAAGTTGGCGGTGCAGTTGAGACACCCCAACATCGGTGAGGTCTTTGACCTGGAGCGCATCGACGGCCAGTACTTCATCGTGATGGAGTATATCAATGGCCTCGATTTATTGGATCTGGTCAGCAACGTGCGCGCCCAAAACCGGCGCATTCCCCTGGAAGCTCTGGTATATACGGCGGGTCATGTCGCATCGGCATTGGAATATGCCCATACGAAACTCGGCCCCGATGGAGCCCCCCTGGAGGTGGTCCACCGCGACGTATCTCCACAAAATATAATGGTCGATGTCGACGGCGTGGTAAAACTCGTCGACTTCGGCATCGCCAAAGCGAGGATGCGCGCCCAGCACACCAGGGCGGGAGTGATCAAGGGAAAATTCTACTATATGAGCCCGGAGCAAGCGCATGGAAACCGGGTCGATGCGCGGTCTGACATCTATGCGCTGGGGATGGTGTTGTATGAGATTCTCACCGGAGGTCATCCCTTCGAGACGGTGTCCGACGAGGAGTTGCTTAGCAGTGTGCGGACCGCCGATTTTCCCAATATTCGCGACGTGCTTCCGCAACTTCCCCAGCGGATGACGGCGATCATTGAGCGGGCACTGATGCGCAATGCGGAGCGGCGCTTTCGGACGGCCGAGCAGATGCGACGCGAGTTGACTGAGTTTGCCAATGCGGAGTTGCCTCGCTTTGGGCAGATGGAGATGGCGGAGTTGATCCGCCAGCACTGCCCGGGTTATTTGCCCGAAGAAACCCGGGGCGCAGGTATGCAGGCCCTTGATTCCGGGGATTATCGGGCCAGTCGGCATAGCGTCATATTTGATTCGGGAGCCGATGCTCAAGAGCGCATCGACGAGTTCGAGGAAGGAGGGGCGACCCGGGTCTTTATGCGCGAAGAAGATGAAGCAGCCGAATCAGGCGTGCCCTCCACCGAAGATCTGGAACAAGGGGGGGCGACGGAGATGCTGGACTGGGATACCGGCAACTACGACGCCCTCGAGCATCCACCAGCTCACGCTGAGCAGGGTGGTGCAAGGGAGCCGGCGGGAGCGCGAGGAGCGCGGGTGAGCATCGAGCCCGAATATCAACAAGATGATCACAGCCAGCAGCGAGGGGCGCACCAGCCGGCGGTTGCAACCGGGGCGCATGCCAATATTCAACCAGGGCAAAGGCGCGACGAGGCCGGGGACCGACAAGGCGCCCGGGTTACCCCCCGGTCCGATGGCGGAGCCAGAAGCAGCGGAGGATATGCGGCGCGGTCTGAAGGGGAAGCCAGAAGCAGCGGAGGGTACGCGGCGCGGTCTGAAGTGGAAGCCAGAAGCAGCGGAGGGTACGCGGCGCGGTCTGAAGGGAAAGCCAGAAGCAGCGGAGGATACGCGGCGCGGTCTGAAGGGGAAGCCAGAAGCAGCGGAGGATATGCGGCGCGGTCTGAAGGGGAAGCCAGAAGCAGCGGAGGGTATGCGGCGCGGTCTGAAGGGGAAGCCAGAAGCAGTGGAGGAGGGGTCGGTCGGTCTTCAAAGCATTCCAGTGGGGGCCAGGACTTTTTCATTGATGAAGAGCTGGGCGGGCTCAAAGAGCCGGAACCATTTGTCGCCTCCGCGGGACCGGACAGGGTCGACAAAAAACAGGAGAGGCGTTCTGCAACAGCACAGATTCATCAACGGCTGGCGACCGGTGTGGTCGAGCGATTTGATCGCGTTTTTCGACGACGTCCCCACGCTGTCGGTGCCGGCCTGGCCGCTCTTGCGGTCGTGTTGTTGGGGGTTTCGGCATGGCTCGTGTGGGGGCCGGACGACGATGACGTCGCCGACGATTGGCACGCCGGCATCGCCGGAGAGGATGCGGCCTCCGAGGTCGACGGAGTGATCACACTGCCCGTTTCCACAACGCCCGCCAACGCGCGTGTATACCTCGATGATGAACTGGTGGGACAGACCCCGGTTTCCCTCGATTCACTGGAGGTGGGTCAGGGGTATGTGGTGCGGTTTGAGCGCGACGGGTATGAGACAAAGGAGCTCAATCTGGTGGCGGAAGCGGAGATGACTCCCCGTGTGGTTCGGCTCGAACCGCTGGGTGGCGTCGTGCAGGTGGAGACCGATCCGGAGGGAGTCGATATATATGTCGACGATGAACTTCAGGGCTCGGCACCGCTGACGGTGATGGGTTTGGATCGGGAGTTGTCTCACGAAATCGAGGCTCGACTATCGGAGGATGAGAGTCAGGACCAACAGATTCAGTGGGATGAGGGCGACGAACGGGTTCGCGAGATCGTCTTCGAGTTCGAGGTGGAAGAAGAAGAGGAGGAACCTGTGGCACGGCGGGCTCCGCGTAGGACACGCCCCAGTCCATCCCGGGGCACAACTAGCAGAGGTGGCAGCGGAAGTAGCAGCGGTGGAAGTGGGGCCGGGAGTTCACAACCGTCTCCCAGTCCAGAACCCAGCGGTGGTGGCTCACTCCTGGCCGGTTCCACGGAGGAGTCCGGTTCCGAAGACGACGCCGAGCCGGAATCAGGCGGTGATGCAGCGGAGTCTGGCGGTGGCGGTCTCGACATCTGGGGCATTGGAGAACAAGAAGAACAGGGGCGGCTCACGGTGCGGGTCGATGCTGACAACGGGCGCATTTACGTCGACGGTAATATGGTTAAGGATGGTACGGCTCTCGTTGGCCACGCCCTTGACCCCGGGAGTTATGAGGTGCGGGTTTATTTTCCGGATACCGGTCAGCACTCCGATCGCAGAAGGGTCACGGTGCGCTCGGGAGAGACATCGACGGTGCGTATGTCACCATAAATTCGAGATCAGTATGGACAGCGATCGAGGACTGTTGGTGGGCCGAACAGGCTGGCTCGGATGAGCGAGCGATGAACGAAAGGAATTGCAGTTTTTTGTGTCACAGCGATCCGAGGAGTAAGGAAATGGCAAAGCGTGAGCAGGCGAAAACCAAAACACTTGCCGGAAGCGATCGGCGCAGTTCGGTGCGCGTAAAGAGTCGTCTGCCCTGCACTGTCGATGCCATCGAAAAGGAGGATATTCCGGCTCTCGAGGCAGAAATTCTCGATGTGGCGGTCATGGAGTCCGACGGGGTCATGCACGATGCCGTCGATTGGCGCGATCATGCCGAGGACTTGAGCCGGGAAATGGTCTTCGTGCTCAATGAGATACGTGCCCTGCGCCAGCAGGTCACAGAGATGCAGCGACTGATGGAACGACATAACCAGGCCGCTCTTCAACGACGTTGGATTGAACTCAACGATCGGGGCTTATGGATTCCAGCCGATGAAATCGAAGTGGAGTGGAAGATCGGGGATTTTGCAGCCATACGCATTCAGATTCCCAGCATTCAGACGCCGGAAGTCTTGGCCGTCGGAAAGGTGTTGCGCATTGAGGAAGGAGACGAGCGAGAGGGCACGGCCTTTACCTTCTGCAGTATATCGCAGCCACATAAGAGTGCGATTTCCCGATACGCCCTAAGACGAGAGCGTCAGATGGCGCGAAGTGAACGGCTCGATCTCAATTTTTGATCAAATGATTTGCCTCTCGGTCGACCGCTGTGCTTCGCAAATCTAGATCGTTTGAAGTGGTGATGGGAGACGCGGAATTTCGGCTGCAACGATTGACCAAGAGCAAAACCGAACTAATGACTCGTCCGGAGGCCAACATGCCGGACTGCAGCGATGACAAGGTGATGATATGGATCGGGCTGATTGGAAGATAGTTGTTCAATGGATCACAGTGGGGGCGGTGGCGCTGGTGCTATTGAGCAGTTGTGGCCGCTCCTCGCTGGAGACACCGTGCGTCGAAGATGACGATTGTCCCGGCGACGCAGTGTGCCTCCACGGCGTCTGTGGATCGGACACGGCGGTGGAGCCCGATGCCGGCGGCGATACGGATACCGAACCCGATGTAAAGCCCGATGTGGAAGATGACGTCGATGGGGGAGATTTCTGTACCAGCGATCTGGACTGCGACGGCTCATTGTGCGGCCCCGACCCGGACTCGGGCGGTTGCGTGGGGGAGGTATGTAATCTGCAGACAGGGGAGTGCGAGTTGGGGCCCTGTGTACCGAGTTGCCCCGATGGAGAAGAGGCCGTCGGGTGTCACTGTGTTCCCGAGACCTGCGATGATAACGACGATTGTCAGGGGCAGATTTGTCACAACGGCTCTTGCCGGCCCTGCGTAAGCAATGCCGAGTGCAGCGATGATGGAACGAAAGCCTGCAACGATGGCATATGTGGTCCCGGAGCGGAGTGTATTGACGATGATGATTGTCGTCCCCACGAGGAGTGCGGGCCCGAGCAAACCTGCGTAGAGCGCCCGGATTGCGTCTTCAATGACGATTGTGGAGAGGATGAGCAGTGCATTGCGGGAACTTGTACGTATACGCCGGAGTGCGAGGATGACTCCGATTGCAGTGAGCACGCCGAGTGTGTCGGCGACGTCTGTCAGACCAGGATGTGTCGTGGAAATGACGAATGCCCGGAGGGGGAGATTTGTGATGCCGGAGATTGCGTTTCCCCGCCGGTGGCATTGTCCTGCGAGATAGTGACTTCTTCGCAGTCAATTGTACCCAATCAGCAAATTGGGTTGGACGCATTTGCCTACGACGCTCAGGGAAACGGCGTGGCGGCGACGTTTGCGTGGACCTCCTCGAATGAGGCGGTCGCCGAAATCGACGGCAACGAATTGGTGGGCAACTCAACGCCGGGGACGACCACGGTCACCGCCGTGCTGCAGGGCGGTGACCCGGTGGCCTGCGAGGGAGCGCCGACATTTGAGAATCTCGGATTGAGCTCGGAAGACGAAATCCGGGTTCGCGTCGTTCATATGGAGACCGGACAGCCCGTGGAAGGGGCCAGTGTATTCGTGGGGGGCAGTTCGGTGCCGACCAACTCCAATGGACTCGTGGAACTCGCCGATCCGGGCGGAGAGTACGACGTCAGTGTATTTCACAGCGACTTTAATTTTTTGACCGTAAAGGGAGTACAAGCAGGTGATATACGCCTGCCAATCTCGCCGCGCAGCGGTTCGGGACCGGTCGCCGGATTTACCGGAGAATTCGATACGGCGGCCATCCATACAAGCGGTGATATCTCATTGGGGCTCGCCGGAGCGAGCCTGGCGGGCGACCTGCTCGACATCAATCTGGAACGTCTGTTGGGAGATCCCTTCCACACCGACTTCGACGTCATGGGGATGGGTGGAATGACCATCCCACTACCGGGCGGAGTGGTGGCTCACGGAGAGGTGTTTTCCTTTGAGGTCGAGGGCAAGCAGCGCTATTACGTTCAGGCCGCCGATGGGCCGCGGTTGGCCTGGGGATTGGCCGGGGAGATTCCCTTTAATGATTTGTTGGACATCTTCACCAATCCACCGGATAGCGTCGGCGAGGCGATCGGCGTATTTTTACCACTATTTAGCCGTTTTGATCACGGCCAACAACCACGGGTATTCGAGGCTCTACCACGGGTGCTCGATATCGAAGATATCAACAATAACGGGATAACCAACGAGTGGTTGCCGGACTATAATAATTTTCCCGAAGAAGACCTGATGCCGTCGGTTCGACAGCAATTGACCACCGAGGTTCATATCTCGAGTTTGCCCATGCTGGAGGGGGAGCAGGCCGAAGTTGCCGTGTTGTTGGGGGCGACTCAGGGCGATGGAGTAGGGCTGGTGCCGCTCGGAATCAGCGCCACCTCCGATCAGGAGGGCGATGGTCAGCCGGAGTCGAGAACCCTGTATATGGCGCCGCCCTATGGTTCGGCGGTGGGAGGGCGGTACTCTGTGACGGCGATTGCATTTACGACCGGTGAAGCCGGCGAGGGATTGGCGAGCGATTTCTCAGTGGCACTGTGGAACGGCCAGACCTTGGGTACCTCGACGTCGCTGGGGACCTTTCCCGATTCGTCGAGTGGTTTCGTCGACGAATCGGATCGCCGAATCTGGATCGACGAGGCAACGGCGGGACCTATCTTCAGGATTCGACTGGTTGATGCGGAGCGAAGCTGGGATGTCTGGTCGGCCGGTCCGCCGGGGGTGGCGGGAGAGTTTTCGCACGACGTGGCGATTCCGGATGCCCCGGTGGGGTGGTCCGACCTCTTTGACGCAGGTGGCACCATTTTGGTCGACTCGGTGCGCACATCGGTGACGATCGATGATCTGGTCCGCTCCAGTGGTGTAGGCCTGAATCGAGCCGGCCTGGTCTCCACCAGCTTCAATCGAACGACCTATCGATGATGCAGCTGCAGTGCTTCTCGATTGGGTGGTTTTTGGCACGGGGTGTCATGGCCATCCGATCGAGTCGGGGCCTGTTGATTGAGTGTCGACGCATTGCGCGGCGAGGGAAGATCGGAACGATTCATGCGACGTACTCTAGTAGTAATAAGCCTATTCGTAATTGTCGTGGGGGGCTGTTGGGCCGCGAGCAACCGCAGTGCCGACGATGGTCCGATGGACAATGCCGATGTATTCGGTGAGCTGCCGGATGATGTCGCCATCGGCACGAGTACCTCCGGGTCTCCCCAACTACGTGAGCCCCTGCCGCAAGCTGACGGGGAGCATTTCGAGGCCTTCGATTTATTGCGGAATCGTCCATTGGCCCACCGAACCACGGCCGCGGAGCAGGGAGCATCGACATGGCTCGACGGCGCAGGCCTGGACTTTGTTCGCTACGTACAGGGGAATCACCGTCGGGACTGGAATCTCGGTGCGTCGATCGATGAAGAAGTAACGGGGGCGGTCATTCGCGGCCGAAACGCCAAATTGACGATCCCCGTGACAGCCCCGATGGATGCCGAAGTGATGCAAATGCGGGTATTCAATCCCGCCCAATGGACCAATGAATTGACGGTCGAGATCAACGGTGAACGCGTCGATGCTCTCGAATTGGAGAGTGGATGGAGTACCGTTTCTATCGATCTGCGCGATGTGGCAGTGAATGCAGAAAACGATGTGGGGCTCGATTTTTCTAATCTGGGTCGGATCGAGGGAACGCTATCCGGTGGAGCCCTGGCATGGGCTCGGATCGGACCCGGTGGGGCAGACGAAGGTCACAATAGGCCCCACGATCTCACCGGCCACCAGGGAGAGATGACACTCGGCGCGGGGCAGGGCTTGTTTTGGGTTTCCTGGATACATGATGACGCGCTTTTGGAATTGGAGATCGGCGCCAAACCCGGGTGTGGGCCGACGATTAAAGTCGCAGTGGAGAGTGGAGAAGGGAAGGTGGAGACCATTCTCCACGAAGAAATCGGTGTCGTAGCGGGGCGCGGAGAGTTTCAGACGACGGCCATCAATCTACCAGTATCCCACAGCCAGGTCGGTCGGATCGAATTGCTTCACGACGCCGATGAATGTGAATCCGTCGAATTGCGAAGGGCCGCTCTGATCCGTCCGGGCACGATTGAAGGCGTGCCGGAGGACTTCAAGACCCCGAAATACGTGGTGTTTTGGATTATCGATACTCTGCGCGCCGATTACCTTCCCCTGCACTTTGAGACCGATGTGAAGGCACCGAATCTAAAGCGGCTCGCCGCGGAGGGAGTATCATTTGAGACCGCTTATGTTCAGGGCACGGAGTCCCGGGCCAGTCATGCATCGCTTTTCACGGGTAAATATCCCGATCGTCATCGCGTATTGGCGACGGGCCGCGTCGATCCCAATCTCCCCATATTGCCTCATTTTTTCCGAGACGCCGGATATACCACGGGGATGTTGGCAGCCAATGGTTATGTCTCCCACCTGTTGAATCTGGACCGAGGGTGGGATTTTTACCACAACTACATCCACGAAGAGACGGCGTTGCATGCCGAGTTTTTGGTCGAGAATGGCCTGGAGTGGATCGCCGGGCTCGAGGAAGAGGAGCCCTTCTTTTTGTATCTGGGGACCATCGATCCCCACGCCACCTACCGCCGCCATGACGACTTTATCGACCTCTATGAACCCGCCGATTATCGTGGGCGCTTTCGACGCCACCTATCGGGGGAGCAGTTGGAGAAGATCAAAGCCGGGTCGAAACGCCCGACAGAGCGCGAAAAGCAACGGATTATCAATTTGTACAAAAATGAGATCACCTATAACGACTACGCCTTCGGGAAATTACGACAGGCGCTCGAAGACAAGGGAATCTGGGAAGATACGCTGGTCGTGATCACCGCCGATCACGGAGAGGAGTTTTGGGAGCATGGAAGTGTCGGCCACGGTCACAACGTCCATCAGGAGATGGTGCACGTGCCGCTGCTCTTTCACTACCCCCGTGAACTTCCATCGGGCCGAATCGTCCGCTCCGGCGGCGAGGTGATCGACATCGTTCCCACCATCATCGATATGTTGGGAGAACAGCCCCTCGAGGATCGCCAGGGGATGAGTCTATTGCCCACGATCTACGGCGAGCACGGAGGATATCCGGCCCCCGCGTTGGCCACGCAATATCGCTTTCAATACGGGCTGCAGATTCGGGATTGGAAACTCTATCTTCGCAGCGGAAGTATGCGTCTTTACGATCGCCGTACCGATCCCCAGGAGATGACGGATATACGGGCCGATCACCCGCTGGCCAGCCGCTGGCTACAGGACAGCATCGGGTGGTTTCGCGCCTATCGCAGCGAGTGGGATAAATCCCGCTGGGGAGTGCCCAATAACGTCAGCGAAGACTTTCTGGAATTGGTTAGCCAGGCCAATCAAGAGTAGGGCGTGGTGGATACAGGGCAATCACATCAACGAATCCGTGGCACTGGCTTCCGGGAAGTGACCGGCTCCGGCTCCCGGCTTCCGGGAAGTGACCGGCTCCGGCTCCCGGGAAGTGACCGGCTCCGGCTCCCGGGAAGTGACCGGCTCCGGCTCCCGGGAAGTGACCGACTCCGGCTCCCGGCTTCCGGGAAGTGACCGGCTCCGGCTCCCGGCTTCCGGGAAGTGACCGGCCCACTAAATAATCACCTGGCAGGTATTGGAGTCCGGGTCGCAGGTGGTGCCGATGCAGCAATCATCGACGGTCTCACAGGAGTCGCCCGGTTCTCCGCACTGGCTATCTCCGCCTCCTTCTTCACAGATAAACGTCTCGGGGTTGCAGTTGTTGTTGCAGCAATCGGCGTTGCTGGTGCAGCCACTTCCGTCGGGGACGCAGGCTGTGCCGCAGGTGCCGTTGGTACAGGCACCGGAGCAACAATGTTCGTCGAGAGAGCAGAATCCTCCGTCCGGGGTACAGTAGCCGTCATCCGGCTCGTCGCATTGATTGGTCTCGGGATTGCAAAAGCCAGTGCAACATTCGGCATCGTTGTCGCAGTCCCTCTCTACGGGCCGGCAGTCCACACACATCTCCGTGACCGGATCACAGAGTCCGGTACAGCACTGTTCATCGTCGTCGCATTCTTCATCGACGGGAATACACTGTGAGTCCGGTCCACAGATATTTTCGTCGTTGCAATTTCCACCGCAGCAATCGGCGTCGTCGGTGCAGTCGTCTCCATCGGCGACGCAATAAACGGGGTTGCAGATGAGCTCGTTGTCTTCGCTTTCTGGATCCGGTGCGCAGAGACCATTGCAGCACTGATCGCTGAAGGAACAGGGATTTCCATCGTCGATGCACTCCTCCGGTGTGTCATCGCCGTACCCGTAACACCGAGGCACACCGATCGATGTATTTCGACATTCCCCGCAGCATTCATGGACCCCATCGAGGTGATCGGAGACATTTTGCAATGAACAGACCTCACCCGCTGGTTTGGGGCCCGTGATGGTGCCACAGCGGCCGATTCCATGCTCTTCGTTGAAGATGACACATTCGCCGACTGGTTCGCCCACACTGCCTCCCTGACAGCCTCCCCGGTAGAGGCAGCACTCCGAGTCCTGGCGGCAAATCTCGCCGCGCACACGGCATCCGCCGAGGTACTGGCAGCTCTTAAAGCCGCGGCCGTCGTCGAAGCAGGAATAGGAACAGCAGTCCTCGGCATGGTCGCAGACCTCGCCGACGACGCGGCAGCTAAGCGGACCCTGTCCCTCGATCTCAGCACAAAAACCGCCGTCGCAGATACCATTGCAACATTGATTGTTCTCGATGCATGGCGCTCCTGAGACGGCGCAGGTCCCACCGGATGCGCAGCGCATATCGTCGCCGTCTTCCAGACATGTGTCGGTACAGCACTCGCCGTCATCGTCACATAATTCACCGGCGCCCAGACAACTCCCAGTGGTGCAGCTACCTCCATCGCATTGATTGGAGCAGCAATCGGCATCGTCGCTACAGGAGGCCCCTTCCGATTCACAAATGGTGCCGGTCTGACACTCTCCGCCGGAGCAGGACAGGGAGCAGCACTCAAAGGAGGCCTCACAGGTCTCACCCTCCAGAGCGCATAAACCGGAACCCGGTGCGCAAGCTCCATCTTCGCAATTTCCGGAGCAGCACACCGAGTCCGTGGTGCACTCCTCGCCGTCGGGATTGCATTCCCCAAGGGTCACCGAACAGATATCATTGATATTGCACAGCAGATCGTCGCAACAATCTGAGCTCTCGTCGCACTCCATGCCGATTTGCATACAGGAGAGCTCGGCTTGCGAGGTGCAAATATTGTTTTCGCAGATCAAATCACCACAGCATAGTGATGAGTCTTCACAGGATGTGCCCTCAGCCAGGCAACTGTGGTCATTGATGTCGACCATGGCCCCATCCTGATCCTGCAGCGGGGCGGCATCTTCGCTGGTGTTGAAGCCCGCTGCGTCGGTTTGCTGTTGGTTGTCCTGCGTTCCCGTGGCGTCGTCATCGCAACTACAACCAATGGCGATGCCGAAGAGAAGGCAAAAGAGGTAAATTCGGGCGTTCTTCATCTGCGATGTACCAACCATAAAAAACCTCTTACGAAGAACAGCAACAATTGCTTCGCACCTGCGATCAAAATGGGGGCGAAGGGGGCACCGAGCAAATTGGGACGGTGGTGATAGCTGACCTCCTCAATGGTAGAGAAGTGAAGTGATCTCTGAAAGTTACGGATTGTTTGTAGCAGAATGTTCCAAAACGAAACCGGGGTGCTGCATCGATTCGATACAGCACCCCGAAAAGGGTGTGAGAATATGTGAGTAGTTCCTCAGTTGATGATAATGCAGTTATTATTCTCAGTGTCGCAGATCAGGCCGAGACAGCAGTCTTCGGCCTCTTCGCAGAAGTCTCCCGGTTCACCACAGGAGCCATCGTCGTCGCCGCAGACACCGTCCGGGGTGCAGTGGCCGCCGCAGCAATCAGCGTGGCTGGTGCAGCTATCGCCGTCGAGAATACAGGGCTCCTCGCCGCAGAAGCCATCGAAGTTGCAATTGCCCTCGCAGCAGTCGGCGTCCGTATCGCAGGGCTCGTCATCCTCCAAGCAGTCGATGCACTGGTTGGTGGCGGGGTGGCACATCTCGGTGCAACACTGAGCATCGGAGCTGCAGGTGTCGTCAGTGGGGATGCAGTCGACACATTGGTTGGTGTCGGGATTGCAGAGCCCGGAGCAGCAATCGGCATCGGAGCTACACGTATCGTCGAGGGGGATGCAGTCGACACATTGGTTGGTGTCGGGATTACACGTTCCGGAGCAGCACTGCGAATCGGAGCTGCACGTGCCTTCGTTGGGGACGCAGTCGGCGCATTGATTGGTGTCGGGATCGCATAGACCGCTACAGCACTCGGCATGAGAGGTGCACTCTGCGGTATTGGGGACACAATCGATACAGCGGTTGGTGTCGTCGTCGCACAGGCCGCTGCAACAATCGGCGTCTTCGGTGCAGGTTTGGGTGGTTTCGAGACATTCGACACAGGTCTGTGTGTCCGGATCACATAGATCGGAGCAACAATCCTCGTGATTGGTGCAGTCGACGGCGAGCGGAATACAGGCTTCATCACCACAGAACCCGTCGCTATTGCAGTTGCCCTCGCAACAGTCCGCATCGGAATTGCAGGAGTCTCCGTCGACGACACAGCCGCAATATCCCTGGTCGTTGCACAATTCGCTGCAGCATTCGCTGTCTTCGGTGCAACTGCCACCGTCGTCGATACATCCGCAGGTGCCGTCGGGATTGCAGTAGTTATTGCAGCAATCGGTGTCGTCATTGCAGAAGCCGCCGTCGAGGACACAGCCGCAGAAACCGTCGGCGGTGCAGCGCTCGTTGCAGCAGTCGCTATCCTCGATACAACTGCCACCGCCGGTTACGCAGCCACAGGTGCCGTTGATATTACAGATATTGTCACAGCAATCCTCGTCCACATTGCATATTCCGCCGTCGTCGACGCAGCCACAGGTGCCGTCGGGATTGCAGTAATCGTTGCAACAATCGGCGTCTTCATTGCACATACCGCCGTCGTCGACGCAGCCGCATGTGCCGTCGGGGTTACAGAAGTCGTTGCAACAATCGGAGTCCTCGTTGCATGTGCTACCGTCGTCGACGCAACCGCAAATTCCGTCGGGGTTGCAGAAGTCGTCACAGCAATCGGCGTCTTCGTTGCATGTGCCACCGTCGTCGACGCAACCGCATATGCCGTCGGGATTGCAGACTCCGCCGCAACAGTCGCTGTTGTCGGAGCAACTATTTCCATCCTCTACGCAGGGGTTGCAGACCAGGGTGCCGTCGGTGTCGGGAGCGCATTCGCCGGTGCAGCATTCGTCGTCGTGGGCACACTCCTCGCCATCTTGATAGCACTGAAAATCGTCGGTGAAACCAAAGCAGCGGGGAACACCGGTGGATGTCCAGTCGCATTCGCCGCAACAGGCGTGTCCCTCATCCCAGCCATCGACCTCGTGGCAGATCTCGCCGGCCGGCCGTGGGCCACCTGCATCGTCCTCGATGCATCGACCAATATGGGGATAGTCGACGAACATGCTGCAGCTTCCGAGCGACTGACCGGGTCGGGGACCTTTTTCACAACCATCGGCGTAGAGGCAGCAGTCTTCATCCCGGTTGCACAGTTCACCGCGGGTGCGGCAGCCGCCCAGGTATTGGCAGGATTTGAATCCCTGGCCGCGGTCGAAACAAGCATAGGAGCAGCAGTCGCTGGCCTCGTCGCAGGGCTCGCCGATGATGCCACAGGTGGGGGCCTGGGAGTCCTGGAGTCCACCACCGCTCAACACGGCGCAATAGCCGTCGTCTTCACAGACGTCATTACAGCAGTCGT
>SKPJ01000210.1 GCA_007119595.1 Myxococcales bacterium | reverse complement strand
TCGAGCCCACCGATTACGACCATCCGGTCCACGGAATATTTCCCGCCGTCGATGTCAATCTCCCCAGCTCCTCATCGAGGTAAGCGATGGCATTTCCCGCTCATCTGAGCATCGTGCTCCACGCCCACCTGCCCTTTATCCGGCACCCGGAGCACGACTATCACCTCGAAGAGATGTGGTTTTACGAGGCGATGCACGAGACCTATCTGCCTCTATTACAGATGCTCGACCGGCTGGAAAAAGACGATATTTCGGGAGCGATGACGCTCAGTCTAAGCGCTCCCCTGTTGGCGATGATGGGGGATTATTTGTTGCGGGAGCGATTTATCGCTCACCTCGATCGGCTCGTCGATTTTTGTGAGAGCGAAGTCGCCCGAACCAAGGACGACGCCCGGTTGGAGGAGGTGGCGACCTTTTATCATCGCCGATTTACGGGACTTCGCGAATATTTCGTCGATGAATTAAATGGCGATGTCATCGGCGCTTTCCGGCACCATGGAGCGACGAAGCGCCTGGAGTTGATGACCTGTGTGGGGACTCACCCCATCCTGCCATTTTTGGCGACCGATGCCGGAAAGCGCGCCCAGTTGCGTGTGGGCCTCGATCACTTCGAGGCCTGCTTCGGAGAGCGCCCGCGCGGTGTCTGGATTGCCGAATGTGCGTTTGCCCCGGGGGTGGATCGAATCCTGGCCGACGAAGGTATCTCGTTTTCCTGTCTCGAGGAGGTGGCGATCACATGTGCCGAGTCGGCCCCGATTTATGGGACGTATTCGCCGCTTATCTCCGATGGTGGGGTGGCATTTTTTGGACGCGATCGATACGCCGCCGCCCAGGTCTGGAGTGCCGGTGAGGGATATCCCGGAGATCCGGTGTACCGGGAGTTTTACCGTGATCGGGGCTACGACCTGCCGATGGAGGCCGTCGAACCCTATATCCATCCCGACGGCATTCGCCACGACACGGGGCTTAAATATCACCGAATCACCGGTGATGTGGCCCTCGATGACAAGGAGGTCTATCGGCCCCAACAGGCCCGACAAAGGGTGCGGGAGCACGCTGCCCATTTCGTCGATTCCCGCCTCGACCAGGTCGACGCAGTCGCCGATTCACTCGGCGATCGGCCGGCTCATATCACCTGTCCCTACGATGCGGAGCTATTCGGTCATTGGTGGTTTGAGGGGCCTTTATTTATCGAGGAGGTATTTCGCCAGGCCGCTCAGAATTCGGAACTGCGATTGTCCACTCCCGTCGAATTTTTGAGGGAAGTCGACGCCGTGCAGCAATCGACACCGGCGACGTCGAGCTGGGGTGAGAATAGCTATTTTTCGGTATGGCTCGATGAGAGCAACGCCTCGGTATACCGCCATTTGCGCAATGCGGAATACAAGATGGTCGAGCTCGCCGAAAACCTCGCCGGGGACGTCCCAGCGCTGGAGCAACGGGCGCTCGACCAGGCGGCCCGGGAATTGGTGCTGGCCCAGGCCAGCGACTGGCCCTTTATCATCAAGACCGGGACCACCGTCGAATATGCCCGTCAGCGCCTCGACGAACATCTGTCGAATTTCCAACGCCTAAGCCGCATGATCGACGACGGTGAGATCGACGAGGCATTTTTGCAGTCCGTCGAACATCGCCACAATCTCTTCGCCGAGATCAACGCCCAATATTGGTGCAAAGCGGGATAAAATTTTATCTATCCCCCCTGTGATTATCTTTGTCTGTGTGAAATTTGCGGGATAGCTCAGGGAGGGATGCATGAACGATATAGAGAAGACATTATTCTTGGTGGGCCGGGTATTGCTCGGTTTCTTTTTGATCATCATGGGGATGAATCACTTCGGAAACCTGGAGAGTATGACGACCATGGTCGCCGAGGTGGGACTTCCGGCGCCGATGGTGGCGGTGGTGGTCACAGGGGTGTTGTTGGTGTTGGCGGGGGTGAGCTTTTTGGTCGGCTTCCATCCTCCGATGGGGGTGTTGGCGGCGGCCCTATTCTTCGTTCCGGTCACCCTGGTGATCCATGACTTCTGGGCGATCCAAGATCCGGTCGCCCGTCAGCAGGAATTGTCCACCTTCTTGCGCAACGTGGGGATGTTGGGGGCTGTATTGGTCTTATTGGCCATTCCCCGGCCGTGGCCGATGAGTCTGGACCGGATGATCCAAAAACAGCGCCTCAAAAAGGCGGCTGCTGAAATGGAGGAGCCGACGGACACGACCGAGGTGGATGTCGAATAAGGCACATTCCACGTCATCTATGTATCAGGCGGTGGTCATAGAGTTTGCCACTGCAGTACGGGACGAGTATTTCCGTCGAGGGCATCCGACATCTCCCAGATGTCGCTGAAATTCCAGGAG
Source organism: Myxococcales bacterium (assembly GCA_007119595.1). Taxonomy (GTDB): domain Bacteria; phylum Myxococcota_A; class Bradymonadia; order Bradymonadales; family Bradymonadaceae; genus SLJM01. Next base: position 4,292 of record SKPJ01000210.1, on the reverse strand, counting down.
CCCCAGAAGTTGGAGAAATTGCCGGGGTCGGAAAACTCGCCCGTGCTCAATCCAGACCCGCCATCACTACTACTTTGGCCACTGGTCTCGGTATCCCAATAGGATCGAGTGACGTTGGCAGTAGAGCACCATCCACAGCCACCGGAGCGCTCTCCGATGAGTCCCCCGACGTCACTACTTCCCGACACTGCTCCAATCGAGTGGCAGTGAATGATGTTTCGATCATCGCCAGTACCACCGCGCCAGTGATAGCCCACCAGACCGCCGACACGCCAATTGCCGGAGACATCGCCGGCGGCGTAGGAGTCGTAGATATTGCCGTCGTTGCGACCGACCAGACCGCCCACATAGTCACTGCTGGAGGCGGTGACATCGCCGGTGGCCGCCGATTGATGGATATTTCGATGATTGTTGTTTCGGCCGACCAGTCCGCCGACGAATTCATCACCGTCACCAGAGACATCGCCATGGGCTGATGAGAAGGTGATGGATCCCCGGTTTTGACCGACGAGTCCGCCGACGTAATCACTGCCGCCGTCGACGTCGCCGTGGGCGATGGAGACACTGATGGAACCACTATTTTCGCCGACCAATCCGCCGGTACGCGTGTTTGCTCCGACGACGTTACCTCGGGCCACCGAACCGGTGATGGAACCGCTGTTGTAGCTCGCCAGACCACCTGTGTAATCGCCATATAGGGATTCCGTATGTCCGTGGGCATGGGAGTTGTCGATGGAGCCGGAATTGACGGCGACGAGTCCACCGGCGCGCGATGAGCTCTCCACATCGGCGTGCGATGTTGAATCTTCAACCGCTCCACTATTGATTGCCACGAGACCACCGGCGTAATTGCCATCGACGCTGACCGTGGCGTCGGTATCGACCACAGCTTCTTGGATCGTGCTGGCGTTGGTGGCGGCGATGCCGCCGGCGTGGGATGTCTCCGCCTGAGTTTCTCCGTAGGTGGTCGAATCAACAATCGAGCCTTGAGAATTGTTTTGACCCACAAGACCGCCGGCGTAAAGGTCTGCTGTGACACCGGCGTCCGTTGATGACCCGGAGATCAAAGCGCCGCTGCCGGTATTGACCCCCGCGAGACCGCCTACGTACGACGAACCGGATACCGTCCCATGGACACTGACGTCGGTGATCGTTGCTCGGTGGTTGTAGCCCACCAATCCACCGACGTGGTCTTTGCCCTGAACCTCGATGTCCTCGAGGGTGATATTTCGGAGCGCTGAACCTTCACCGAGGACCCGGAACATGCCGACATTATCGTCGTCCAGATCGATGATGAACTGCGTGATGGTGTGGCCATTTCCATCGAAGACGCCGAAGAAAGGAAGGTCCGCGGTGCCGATGGGCGTCATCGCCGTATTTTCAAAATCGAGATCGGCGCGGAGTTCAAAATAACTGGATCGATCGTTGGTGGCGATCTCGTTGAGGTGTTCGATGGAACAGATGAGATAGGGGTTTTCTTCAATGCCCTGACCGCCGCCGTAGGGACCGGAGTAGTTGGGATCGCATCCGCATGCTCCGTTGACGCATTGAAGCCCGGCGTCACAACTGTTGTGGCAGCTACCGCAGTGATTGTTGTGTTCATCGAGATCGACGCAGGAGCCGTCGCAATCTTTTTGTCCTGTGTCGCAGTTGGCTTGACAGCTTCCCTCGATGCACACCTCTTGATCTTCGCATTCTTCGCCGCAATCGCCGCAGTGGTTGACGTCGGTCTGTAGGTCGACGCAGATATTGTCATCTTCGCAGAATGTATGCTCTTGTTGGCAACCCTCCTCACAGCTTTCGTCTTCACAAAAGGCGATCCCATCGATGATGTCGGTCGTGCAGTCATTGCCACATTCGCCGCAATGTTCCGTGCTGTCCGTGAGGTTGGCACAGGTGTCAAATTCCTCGCATAGCTCTTCATCGCCGTCGATGCAGGTGGTCACGCACCCACCGCTTACGCATGTGGTTTGGGTGCCCGTGATATCCGTGGTGCAGTTATGCCCACATGCGCCGCAGTTCTCTTCGTCGGAGTCAGTGTCGGTGCATAGATCCTGTTCTTCACAATAGGTCTGGGCGGAGTCGGTGCATTCAAAGACACAGCTATCGCCGTCGCAATGGGAATCGACGCCGTCGGTGTCGGTGGTGCACTCATTGCCGCACTCGCCGCAGTGCTCGTCGTTGTCGATGAGCTCCACGCACGTATTGTCGCAATTGGAGAGTCCATCGCTACAGCACAACCCCTGCGCGCAGATTTCGTCGCCGGTGCACGGACTTGCACAATCGCCGCAGTGTTCGGGATCTTCAAAGAGATCGACGCATTCACCGCCGCACTCTCTTTTTGATTCTTCTTCCTGGAGAACACAGCGATCGGCGCAGAGGATATATCCCGGATCGCAACTGATCGTGCATTCGCCCTGGAAACACAGCGGGCTGCCATGGTCCGGTGCCTCACAGGTGGTGTCGCAATCACCGCAGAATTCCAGGTTTTCCTGGACATCGACGCAGGCGTCGTTGCAGGCGGTCTCGCCTTCCCCGCAGTCCTTGACACACACTCCCTCAGAGCAGACCTGATCGGTGTCGCATCTCTTATCGCATTCGCCGCAGTGATCGGGATTTGAATCGGTGTCGATGCACTCCTCGCCGCAGGATGTGCGCTCGTCGTCGCATTCCCATTCGCAGCTTCCTTCAGCGCAACTCGCGCTTGCAAATTCCGGTGCGTCGCAGGCGTTTTCGCAGTCTCCGCAATGTTCGAGATGGTCGTCGGTGTCGACACATTGACCACCACAGAGCATCTCGTCGTCCGAGCAATCTTGATCGGCATCCGGGGATTGGACATCGGGAGAGTCCCTGTCTTCCGCATCCGGAAACGATGCATCGCCGGGCTCCGCATCTTCGGTGCCCACGTCTTCGGTGGGGTCCGAATCGCTTTCTATTTCGACACAAAATCCATCGATGCACTCCCCGTCCTCGCCACAGGGATTGGGATGGGACTCGTCACAGCCGACCTCGCCGAGTGAGGCGCTGTCGTAGGAGCAGGAGATGCTGATGAGTGCCGCGCCGAAGCACAATAAAAGGAGTACGGATAATGGAATATGTTGCAGAAATTTCACGGTGGAAACTCCAGAGATGTGGCTGGGCGAATCCCGCAGGGGATGGGCGCGGGATCAGTGGACGACTTACGCAGTATAAACGAAGGAGCCGTGGCATTGAAATCTGGTGTTCCAAGCCCGGCTCTTTCCGGGCTCACAAGACAAGTCAATCCAATTGCCACTGCAGTACCGGTCGTTGTGCTCCATCGGCGGCTTCAGAGATTTCCCAGACGCCGTCGGTGTCGTCGAAATTCCAGGAGCTAAAATTGTCGTCGAAGTCTGGGTGGTCATCGGAGAATTCTTCGGTTTCCAAGCCCTCACCACCGTCGCTGGTCTCTTGTCCACTGGTCTCGAGATCCCAAAAGGAGTTTTCCACGTCTGCGTTGCTATTGGCGCTGGCTTCATCGGTCGTATCTCCGATGAGCCCACCGGCATCATCTTCACCGTCCACAAGCCCACTGGAATAACAGTTTTCGATTGTTCGCGACGTATGATTTGCGTTGACATGAAAGCGCCCCACCAATCCGCCGACGTATTCGTCGCTTTCGGTGACCGAGCCGGTGGCGTAGGAGTCGGAGATATTTCCGCGGTTTAGGCCCACCAGCCCACCGACGTGGTTGCTTCCGTCGGTTGTGACGTCGCCGTGAGCGGCGGATCGGTCGATATTGGAGCCGAGCGTGGCGTATCCCACCAATCCCCCGGTGTTGTCGCTGTCGCTGTCTACATCGCCAGTGGCCTGGCTCTGAAAGATCATATTTTCGTTTCGCCCGACTAATCCCCCCACATATCCATCACCTTGGACCGAGACATCAGCGGTGGAAGAATGAATTTCTCCTTCGTTGACGGCGACCAATCCCCCAACGATTTCTTCTCCTTGAATTTCACCGTGCACGCTGGAGCCACGGATCACCCCCTGGTTGAGTGGTGTCATGATGCTGACCCGCTCACCGCCATCGGTGATCGATACATTCGTCAGGTGGAGACCGGTGACGGTGCCATCGGGGCCGATCTCGGCAAATAAGCCCATGCCATCGGCGTCGGAGTCACTGGTCAGATTGTCGATGGTGTGACCGTTACCGTCGAAATGGCCCTCAAAGGTGGAACCGTCATTGGGAATGACAATATCGTCGTCCTCTTCGTAGTCGAGGTCGGCTTCCAATCGGAAATGGGCCTCGAGATGGTCGGTATCATCTCCGATGA
>SKPJ01000140.1 GCA_007119595.1 Myxococcales bacterium | reverse complement strand
ACACCAATCGATCGGAGCATGGAGCGGCCAGTGGGGAAGTCGTCGATATGGCGCTTTCCGCTCAAATCGGGGATATTCTCATCGGGTTGTACGAAGCGAGTGCCACGGCCACGGAGTCGATTGGAAACTACGGTCGCCCCTATGCGCTGAGAGGTATTGACAATGAGGCTCGATGGCTATTTTCGACCTCCAATATCGTGATGACCTATCATCATCAGCCCGAATATTTCCGCAGGACTCGCGAGAAATACGAACCCTTCGGCAATGACTATTTACCGGAGGACGAAACAATCATTGACGTAGAGACCTATCAACCGCGCGGTTATTGGGGGCTTGCGCGAGCCGAAATCTCGTATCAAGCCGACGAAGAACCCAATCTGTGGCGACCGGCATGGACGGCACGGATGCGTCCCGTCGCTCTTCCCAACGAGTTTCACGACGCCGGTGAGCGCTTCAATAGAATCTACTACTCGACGGTGGATTATCTGTTGTTGAGTGCCCATCTTCACGATGACACCACCCACGATACGGGCGATTTTTTCAACGATCTGGTCTATTTTGAAAAGGTCTCTCGAGCCATGGGGCAATCCACCATCGAAGGGGTCGGCAAATGAGACGACTGTTTCGCCGATGGGTCTCGATGGCCGACGATGAACGGGGGACTTCGCTGACGGAATTCACCATCACCATGCCGATTTTTATCATGGTCATGGTCTTCGTGTACTATATGGGGGCTGCGGGGCACGTACTCACCCAGGAGACGGCGCAGGCCCAGCGGCTGTTGTGGAACGAGGTCATGGACTATACCTATCCCGTCGAGGATTCGGTGGGAATCTCCGACCCCGACAATCCTCACACCCACCCGGTATCGGCGGAGGAGGTGGACAGGGAATTTCTCAACGAAGTCGATCTCCAGCAACGGCGAGCCGGTCTGGCTCATGAAGTCGAGGCCCATGATATCGAGGTCTACGGAGGGGTTGAGCGAGGTGGACATTGGGGCTCGTCCTTTCAGCGAACGCGGCCGGCTCACGAGACGATCCGTATGGGCCGCGACGCCGATCAGATGACCGACAACCCGCGTGACGTGGTCGGTGAAAGCCGCTATGCCCAGCGCCTGGTCGATGACACCAATGATATCTCCACCGGACCGCGAACGGTACAGATGGGGGTTGGTGGCGTCTTGTCCTCCGGGATCCCCAGAGAGGGAACGACGCCCGTGTTGGGAGCGGGCATGCGTTATGGTGTCGCCAATATGACGCGGGAGGGAACGATCCAATTCGGCGAACGATGGTCCATGCCGGTGCGGGTGCACTACGACGTAATGGTGCCTCCCACACCGATGATACACAATGAGCGCGAAACCTCGGAGGTAGCGAGAAATCTGCTCGACGAACAGTCGGCCTACGGCGATTTGCTGGGGATTCAAAATGCCGACACATATAGCTCTGAATCTCCCGCGGCCGCTCCCGACTGGCCCCAGGACTGAACTTGTTCACAGATCTTACACCGCTGCATCGGCTGGAAAGTCGGTGGGTGCTTCGTCGGGGTGACGCAAAAAGAAATCCACGATGCGGTCCAGATATGCAGACAGGGGGGGGCAGGTGATTTGCTGCTCCGACAACGCCTCGCGAGCGTGCGTGGTGTCGAAATAAGCGTCGTGGTTGAAATAGGTCAGGGCCTGGCGAGGAACTCCGGTCCACTGTTCGATGGTGCCGTTTTTAAGTGCTCGATCGACCCACGCAGCGGGGAGTCTTCCCATCGTCGGGCGTCGGCCCATTCGCTGGAGCACACCGTCGACGATCTCGGAGGCACCCATGGGCTCCGGATCTGCGAGGTGATAGACTTGGGTATGCAACTCGTGGCGCAGGCCGAGATGTGCCAGGGACTGGGCCACGAAGTCCACAGGAACCAGGTTGACCACGGCGTCTCCGCTGCCGATATTGGGCACTGGGAGCCATTCTGGAAGTCCGTGCAATAACTGAAAGACGTAGTAGGGACCGTCGTATTTTGTGGTCGCACCGGTCTTCGAATCTCCGATGACGATTCCAGGCCGAAAGATCGCCGTCGGGATATGTCGCCATCGCCTTTGGACCTCCACTTCTGCCCAAAACTTCGTCGCTTCATAGTGGTTTTTGTGGTGCTGCCCGACGTCGAGTTCGTCTTCGTAGATCGTTCCCGTTCGCTCACCGGCTACATAGCAGGTGGAGATGTAGTTGAGTTGCCTGAGGTCATCACAGGCCTCACAGAAGTCCAGGAGATGCACTGTCCCCCCTACATTGACCTCGTAGGCGACGCGCTCGGCGACAGCCAGATCATACAGGGCAGCCAGGTGATAGACGATGCCAACCCGTTCGCTCAACTGAGTGTAGTCCGCAGAGCCAAGTCCCAATTTGGGTTCTGTAATATCGCCGGACCAAATCGAAGTCCGTTGGGCCAAGCCAGGCTGTTGTTCGTCGAGATGGCGAAGCTGTCGGCGGGCCGCCGATTCCGTATTGCGGAGGCAGAGCAATTCCAGTGGAGCCGGCGTTGATTCTGCGAGATGCCGCACCAGGTGATTGCTCAAGAATCCGGGGAATCCGGTAATGAGAATAGAGGAAGCCGCTGGTTTTTTAGACATGAAAAAAAGCCGGGGATATTCGGTGCATTGATATCGGTGGTGGACCGTTGGAGCTGCGATCGGCGGGCATCATAAAGCGGGCGCGCGGCGGCCACAACCGTCTGAGGCCAGTCTGCGGGGGTGTGCAAGAATGTCACAGATCAGCGCCAGGAGTGGGGAGTGATGTCACCGATCACAAGGTGGCCGGGACCTTTGAGACCGGATTCGAGATCACCACGGTTTCCCGGTTGATTGTGCGGCATGAGTCCGAGGTTACTGGGGGAGAGCTGCACGGCTTCACGTAACGTTCGGTAACCGGTACGATATATGCAAGTTGGTTATTGCGTCTGAATATCGGGTATCCCGCATCGATGGAATCGACCATCGACGAATTTCGAGAATTTTTGATCAGTTGCGTGGAGCTTCCAAATGAGTCGAGAGACGATACAGCAAAAGACAATGGTCGGTGGAGTAGGGCGAGGAATCATACCTGCTTTAGTCAGTTTAGTACTACTACTCGTCACGGGCTGCGGGATGGCGGAGGACGAGCCACCACGGTCGATGAACGACGATGCTCCCGAGATTCGATTCCAGGAACTCAATTCCTTCTGCAGTGTCGATGTGGAGGGTCGGGGTTCCATCGACGTGGAAAGCGAATATTTGCCGGGCGTGGTGGCCTGCGAAAATGGCAATGCCGATTTCGAGGCCCTCAAGGCACAGGCTGTGGCGGCCCGCTCGTGGGCCCAGGCGATGACCCAGGATTCTGGCGTCACGCTGGAGAACTCCGAAAATCATCAGGTCTTTGATTGTGACTACGCACAGGTCGAAGATCGTCATCGGCGAGCCGTCGAGGAAACGGCCGGTCAGGTGCTCGTGCATAACGACACGTTGGTGTACGGATTCTATGTGGCAGGAGCCATACCATCCGGGGGATCGTGCATTGGAGCCGGTGGAAACGATCCGACGAATACGGAGCATCACGTCACCTATAACGAGGGCAGAATCGGACCCGGTGTAAGACCTGCCACACCGCCGATGGGCAATCCCGACCATCCTGGAAATCGTGGGGTGAAATCGCAAAACGGGGCCCATTGCCTCTCGGAGCGGGGACGTAGCTACGAGGAGATACTCCGATTTTATTACGGCGACGATATCAGCGTGAAAGTCTCCAATGAGAGCAAGTGCAGCGATGGAGCCGTGGAGGGACAAGCGCCCCCACCGACGGGAGCCGCCGCCGAGGGACAGACCTGTCCGTTTGCAGCCAATAGTTCTTCTCAGCCCTCGTGCGTCGATCCGTCTCAGGCACCCGATATTCGACCCCGGTCGTCTTGGAACGCCCGTTCTCCGAACGGAAACCGCGCCCACCACACCCCGAACCGAATTACCGTGCATCACACGGTGACAGCCAATGAAGCACAGGATGGTGCTACTCAGGTGCGAAATATCCAGAATTTCCACATGAACAGCAACGGTTGGTCCGATATCGGCTATCACTTCATCATCAGTTGGGACGGTACGATCTATGCCGGAAATCCCGAAGATCGAATCGGCGCCCACGCAGGCGGTGAAAATACCGGAAACCTAGGCATTGCCGTGCTGGGCTCGTTTCATCAAGGGGTGTCTCCCTCGGATGCTCAGATCGACAGTTTGACTCAGATGCTGCGCCACCTGGGAGACAAACACGGAATTGCACTCGATCGGAGCAATGTGATGGGACACGGTGAGTGGCCGTCGCAATCGACGCAATGTCCGGGTGAAAATCTGCGCAGCCAGCTCGATCAGGTCGTCAATGCCGCGAGTGGAGATTCGGTCTGTCAGACTGCGGAAACGGATATGGTCGGCGAGTCCGTCGATGAATTTAAATACGTGCGGGTTCAGGGGCTTAGCAATGAGCCCACGGTGTCCAACGACTCCATCGACGGCTTCGAAGTGGATTCCATCTTCTTCGAGCGCGGTAGTCATACATTCTTCGCCAACGACGTGTCATGCAATCCCGATGTCACCAACCCCGATCACGCACTCGGGCAGCCGGAAAATCAATGTGACAATAGAGATGATGCGGTGGCCGGGGTTCCCGTCGGTGGAGATCTCATCGTTGAGTTGGGCCAGACCATGAGGGTTGGCGACGAGGTCCATGTGGTGCAACACCTCTTTGATGCCACCGGTCCCGACGGGGATGAATGTGGTCCCACGGGAACCGCCAAGGTGATGTTGTCCAAGGATGGATATGCCTGGAAGGTGATCGATACCAGCGTGCGGGGCAATTCCTCGTGGCAACTCACGGAGGAGGATTTCGTATTCGACGAAGACGATGTCTTCGGCGTGCCCGGAGCGGACTTTGCGTTCACCAGGCCCACCGCCGGTGAAGCCCATCATCCAGCACTGACCTTTGAGGTCCAGACGACAAACCCCGATATCGTGGAGGTCGAATACTACGTGCCCGCCGATCCCGAAGAGGCCATCGACCCCGACTGGTTGATCGATTCATCGACCAACGCCAGCACCAATTTTCAGGCCTCCTATGAGTTCCAGTTTTACGGAGAGCGGCGCATCGCCGCCCGGGGACTCGACTCCAATGGGCAGGAAGTAGCCATGGAGGAGATCGTGATCACCGTCACCGACACAAACGGTGTGATTCCCGCGGGAGAGACCAATAATGCTCCCTTGCCATCGGGAGAGAACATCAATAGCAGTCTCGCCCAAAAGATGGCCGAAGAAGGTGGCAAGTGTTGGGACCCGGCAAATGGCGGTCCGCGCTGTAGCAATGGTACTGGCGGATATTCCTCGGGATTGTGCTGGCGCTTCGTAAAGCGGGCCCTGGAACGAGCCGGGATCAATTGGTCGGCCCTGCAGAACACCGGTCCCTGCTCCAGTTATCGCTTCAACCTGTCGGCCTATGGCTTTAGGTGCAACGCCGACCCCAATCCCGGTGCGTTGGCCAATATTGGACTGCAGAGAATCGATGTTCCCACCACCCAGGCACCGGCCGGTGCGATTATCGCCTGGGATCGCGGTTGCATGGGATACCACGCCGAGCACGGTCATATCGAGATTTCCATGGGAGATGGAACGGCTTGTTCCGACTATTGTGGAGGTATCGCCGGTGACGCCAGTTGTGCCAGCGTCTATGTACCCGTGAACTAGAATCAGGACGAAACGAAGCACTGCGTTGTCATCCGTTTTATGCAAGAAAATGAGAGGTCTACTGATGAGTTATCAACATACGTCAAACAACGGATCTGCTATGTCGGTTCTCAAGCGCCTGATGGTACTAATCGCTGCGTGTTGTCTGGTCGGCGCCTTGAGCTTCGGGTGCTCCGGGGAGACGATCGAAGTCAACGACAATCAAGAGGAAAACCAGACGGCGAACCAAAATCAGGGAACGAATCAAAATCAGGGAACGAATCAAGATGAGGGTCATCAGCATCCCCATCCCTCAAATCACGATGAGATTCAGGAAAATTATCGCACCGAGGAATATACCGAGTCTCATGGTCCCGATGAGGTCGACGAAGACGGTAACGAGGCGGGCCTGATAGAGGTCGGCAGCATGCAGGGTGCGTGGCGGGCGGCATATGTGGACGGCGATGTTCCGCTGTCGTATTTCGATATTTTTCACGACGAGGGAGAGACGACGGCTTCCGGCGATTTCATGATGGGATCGGCCATGGGTGAGATGCTCGCCGGAACGGCGGGAGATCTCGAATCGGTCTCGGTCGACGGTGATCAGGTCGAGATTCGATGGAATCCAACCACGGCCGCCGACGAAATGTACCATCTCAACCTTCAGCGCCAGGATGATGGATCCTATACGGGAACGTTCAGCGCGGAGATGTATCCTGAGGAGCACGAAGTAACGCTGACGTTGCGAAACGTCGAGGAGTGATGTGGAGCGAGGTATCGATGATGTAATTCGGTACCTCATCGCTTTGATTGCGAACCATAGCGGACTGTGAATAATGAAGAGGCTGCGGCGATTCTTTGCCGCAGCCTCTTTCTTTTGCGTTCAAGTGACGGGTGGATTCGTCGCAAGGATGATCATGGACCCAGCTATATCGTTTTCCATTTCGGCCCCGGCGCCCCATAGCCATCTTTTTGCCGTGAAGATGCAAATTGAAGGGCTCGAAACCGAGGACTCACTCCTTCTTCGGATGCCCGTATGGACACCGGGTAGTTATCTTATCCGGGAGTACCCGAAACATCTGCAACAGCTGGAAGTCCGGGATGAAAATGGCAAATCTCGCTTTGTTGAGAAAATAGATAAGGCCGGTTGGAGCGTCGATGTCGATTCCTGTGCTTCCGTGACCGTGACCTATCGCGTCTATGCCCACGAATTGTCGCCGCGGCACAATCACCTCGACGGAACCCACGGCTTTTTCAACGGTGTTGCCACCTGCCTATATCCCGAAGGGCGACTCCACGAACCGGTGTGCCTGCAAGTAATTCCCCCCGAAGAGTGGAAGGTTTTTTGTGGCCTGCAACGAATCGACGGCGAAGAGGCGGTTTTTGTCGCCGAAGACTTCGACGAACTCTTTGATACGCCGGTGGAGATGGGTCCCCACAAATGGTTTGATTTCGAAGTGCGGGGCGTAAATCATCGATTCGTGATCTGGAATGGAGATGATATCGATCTCGATGCTCTGCGGCGAGACGTGCCCGTGATCGTCGAGCAAAACGCATCGATGTTCGATGAGATTCCCTATCAAAAATACGTCTTTATCAATCACGTCGTCAGCGATCAGTGGGGAGGACTGGAGCACCGCCACAGCAGTGTCAACGTCTTCGGCCGCAAGAATTTCGATCGCACCGAGCGCGACGACGATGGTGACTACGGAGAAAAATACGCCAATTTACTCCGTCTCTGGAGCCACGAACATTTTCACGCTTATCACGTCAAGAGGCTTCGACCCCTGGAATTGGGCCCCTTCGACTATCAGCGTGAAAATTACACCCGATCGCTGTGGGCGGTGGAGGGCGTCGCCAGTTATTTTGATACGTACCAGCTCTTGCGCGCCGGTATTCTCCAACCCCCGAGCTACCTCAAGCTTTTGGAAAAGCGCATCAAGCAGCTCCACGATGTGCCCGGGCGGGCGCTACAGTCACTGGAGGAGGCGAGTTTTGATGCCTGGATCGGATTGTATCGACGAGACGAAAACACGCCCAATGCGACGGTGTCGTATTATCTGAAAGGGGAATTGGTGAGCTGGTTACTCGATCTATGGATTCGAGACCAGACCACCGGTGAGCGCACCTTGGCCGACGTGCTGCGACGCATGTGGAGGGAATACTATTTGGCAGAGGATGTGGGGTTTCCGCGCGGAGCTCTGGAAGCGGCGACGACGGCGGAAACCGAGGTCGATGCCTCCGGGGTATTTCGTCAGCTGGTGCGAAGTACGGAGTCCATCGAGTGGGAAGATTTCTTGGCGCCCATCGGTTTACAACTGCAGTCCGTGGAGGCAGAAGGCAGTGGTTGGCTGGCCTGTAAGACCAAGACCGGGCCGACCGGGCGAGTGGAGATCAAATTTGTCGCTCGCGACGGACCGGCGGAGCGAGCCGGATTATATCCCGGAGATGAACTCGTGGCCATCGGCGGTTGGTCGGTTCGCGGTGAGGACGCAGAGGAGATGATCGCCCAATATGCCCCGGGTGAGGCGGTCCAGATACATATCCTTCGTCGAGGGAAACTGCATCAACTGGAGGCGAACTGTGAGAAGGCTCCGCCGCAGGCATACCGTCTCAAACCAATCGACGATCGTAGCGATCGGCAGCGTGAATTATGTGCCGATTGGCTTGGAGTGAGCGACTGGGATAATAGATGAGGATCTTCATGCGCAGAAAATGGACCCGGTGGATGGTGACAGGGCTGATCGCAATGATGATCGCCGTCGGCGTGGCCGCCGTTGCGGTCGCCACCGAACCCGGTGATGATGAGGTCTCGCGCATTACCCGTCAGGTCGCCCAGGAAATCTACAGCCCCTATTGTCCAGGACAGACGCTGGCGATGTGTCCCTCGGCGAACGCCTCCTATGCGCGTCAAGACATCCAGGAGATGGCCCGGCAGGGAAAGGAAGCCGATGAGATCAAGGCCGAACTCATCGATCGCTACGGCGAGGGATACGAGTTGATCGAGCCGTCTTCCCGGGATCATATGACCCTATTGGGTGGAATCGTCGGCGGGCTCGTCGTGGCCGTGGGAGTCGTGGGCTTTTTGGCACGTCGCCGCCTGAGCGACGACGCCGAAGACGAGGACGATTCAGAGGATGAAAATGGCGACACAGAGATCGACGAGGGCGATCCTTACCTCGAAGAACTCCGCGCCGAGTATCAGGATTAATCCGATTCTTCGTCGCTGGCGTCGAGTTGGTCACCCAATAGATCTCCCAATGTCGTCGACGAGGAGTCGTCGTCCGAATATTCTCGTAGTTGGGATTCACCGGCCGGCAATTCGTCGCGGGTCAGCGAGAGTCCAATCCGTCGTTTTTTGGGGTCGAATTTCATGACCAATGCCGTAACGCTTTGGCCCGGACGGACCACTTCGGCTGGTTTTTCCACCCGTTCCTCGCTCAACTCGGAGATGTGGATCAATCCCTCCACTCCCTCGACGAGTTCGGCAAATGCTCCAAACTCGGTCAGCTTGGTGATCGTCACATCCACTTTTTCACCGGGAATCGCGACCTCTTCGGCCTTCTCCCAGGGGTCGGCGTCCAGTTGTTTGATGCCCAGGTTCATGCGCTGTTTATCGATGTCGATATCGAGGACGATGACCTCGACCTCCTGGCCAACCTCATAGTGTTCGGAGGGGTCGCCGATCGATTCGGTCCAGGAGATGTCGCTTACGTGAACCAGGCCTTCGACTCCTTCCTCGACCTCGACGAACAGCCCGAAATCAGTGATGTTTTTGATGGGTCCCGTCAGACGGGTATCCGGCGGATAATTTTCGGCTACCACGACCCAGGGATTTTCCTCGAGTTGTTTTACACTCAATCCGATGCGGCGTTTTTTGGTATCGATGGACAAAATCTTAACGTCGATCTCTTGGTCTTTTTTCAGTATCTGACCGGGGTGATTGATGCGCCGTGTCCAGGAGAGCTCGGAGACGTGAACCAGTCCTTCCAACCCGGGCTCCAATGAGACGAAGGCGCCAAAATCAGCGAGGCTGACCACGGTTCCCTTGACGATCTGTTCTGGTTTATAGCGCTGCTCTACGCCTTCCCAGGGATCGTCGAGGAGTTGTTTTCGCCCCAGGCCGAGCCTCTTTTTCTCCGGCTTCCAGTCCAGGACGACGACTTCGATGCGATCTCCGGAGCTGACGACTTGGGAGGGATTGTCGACCCGTCCCCACGCCATATTGGTGACATGGAGGAGGCCATCGATGCCGCCGATATCGACAAAGGCCCCATAGCTGGTGATATTGCGTACGATGCCCTCGTGTTTTTGTCCGGGCGCCAGGTTTTCAATGAGCTCCTGGCGCTCTTTTTGTTGTTCCTTTTCGAGGATCTTGCGTCGACTGACGACGATATTTCCCCGCTTTTTATCGAATTGGATGATCTCGAATGTTTCGTGACAGCCGAGGTAGGGCTTACAGTCGTCGATGCGATGAAGTTCCACATGGCTGCGGGGTAGAAAGGCCCGCACCCCCATGTCGACCGAGAGTCCCCCTTTGTTTTCAGCAGTGATCATGCCCTGGACAGACTCCCCGGATTGATGCACCGACTCCAGCCATCGCCAGATGGCGAGCTTTTCGGCCTTGCGCACCGAGCCTGTCCATTCGTCGCCCCGTTGCTCCTCGACGAGTACGGCGATGTCGTCGCCAGGTTCGAAGGGAGCATCGCCGTTGAACTCGTCGCGAGCGACTCGGGCACGCCGATCGTCGCCGAGGTCGAAGAGCAAACTGTCATCGTTATCACCGATATATTGTGCGGAGACGATGGTATTGTAGAGGTCCTCCTCGTCGAGCGAGGAAGCCGGATCGATGCGGTCGAGGATGGTCTGTAATTCCGGCATGGGGGGCAATCCTGATGCTGGTGTACACGAGTTGATGAGCGCGCGTGGCTACTGGGCCACCACTGGGTTTACGACCGGTATCAAGTCGTTGTCAATCGGTGTGAAAAAAATGGAGGATGGTGCGAGACCGCCGGGATCAGTCCTCCACTGGTGAGTTGCGCCGAATGAAGACCCCACCGGCTGCCTCTTCACGCCCTTCCAACCGCTCTCTGGACGGTGTGTCGTGATCGAAACGGCATAGATTACAGGTGTATTCGCGGTCGGGCTTTGGCTCGAAGGGAAGATAATCGGTCTCACCACATTGGTCACACTCAAATTCCCACTCCCCGCCTTTGGCTTCGCTCGATTTTTTGCGCTCGATACGAGCCCAATCGGAGTCGGTGCCAAATTGTTCCCGAGCACATTTACTGCACAATACGTCGTCGAGATCTGCTCCCTTGGGAACGTAATCGAGAGTGTCCGACGCTCCACATTCGGCGCAGGTGATGGGGAGCATCACCCGGGTGCCGTGTTTTCGGCGCGGGATATTTTTAAATTTCCTCTTGGTGCGACGATCCGGCGACGTATGCTCCGAATTTACACTGGTTCGAGCGTGGACCTTGCACTGCGAGCAGAGCACGGGCTCGATCGACGAGGGAGTTTCCTCGACGTCTTCGATGGATTTGCACTGAGCGCAGATGATTTTCGGCATGGTGATCTCGGGTCGATTGCGTCTTAGTACGACATCAATGGGTATTGGCGATCATGGATCAGGGACTGTTTGAAAACAACTTCACTCGAAGATCGTGGCCGCTTCATCCCGCTTCTGATCGATCAGAAGCTCTTAAATCGGCCTTCAAACGGCGGCAACGAGCAGTCATCGCGGACACTTCCCTGGTTGCAAAAAAGGTTTCCATACGATCGCGGTCGAAGGGCTACTATTTCGGCCACAACCATGGGAGTTGACGTCAAAAACACGTCGATGACTCAAAGTGTTCCCATGGAATTCAATGAGCCCGGGCAAATGCAACGGCGATGCTGCCTTGAATGAGGGGAAAGCCATCACGAACTCATTCTATCAAAGATCGGCGGCGGAGCCCATCGATTCAACAGAAGATCGCCGCCCAGCTTCCCGATTGTGTGCGGTGGGGACACCGCGACCTCGCTGTCGTTCGTGGAGTGCGTTATATCATCGGGGACCAAGGCGTCGGGCTGTCGGTCGGGACCGGAGCTGTTGCATCCGACGACGATGAGTAACGAGAGGAGGAGGCTGCGCCATGTGTACACTATTGATCGCCACAGGAGTATTCGATGGCCCCGGACTGTACGTGATCTCCAATCGAGACGAGGCCCTGGATCGGCCGGCGCGCCCCCCGGCGGTGCATCGGTGTGGGTCGATGGACATTCTGGCGCCGGTCGATGTGCAGGGTGGTGGCACCTGGATTGGATTGAACGGAGCTGGCGTCTTTGTGGGCATCACCAATCGCTTCGGGCTGTCCACCGAGGCTCATCACGAGAGCCGCGGCCGGCTCGTCTTCGACGCCCTATGCGCCACATCTGCGGCCGATGCAGCGCGTGCGATGGGATCTGTCTCGCCGCATCGCCACAACGGATTTCACCTCGTGGTAGCCGATCAAGACGAAGCTTATGCCCTATGGAATGATGGTCGTTCGATCGAGACCCTGATTCTGAATCCGGGCTATCATGTGGTAACGGAGCGCAGTTTTGACGCTGCTTTCTCGGCACGCCTCGAGCGCATGGAGAACCGCCTGTCCAGGCTCGGTGCATGGACCGACAACTACCGTGAGCGATTCCAGTCTTGGATGCGAGAGCACGATTCAAAAGCCCCACTGGAAGGGACGTGCATCCACCTCGACGGCGCAAATTATGGGACTCGTTCGTCGACCATCGTCGAACTCGGCGCAGTAAGGCGTTTCGCCCATGCCGCCGGCCCTCCCTGCACGACGGCATATCGCGAATATACCGACGAGGTATCGACGCTGAGACAGTCGGCGTCCACAGAGTGATTTCACCACAATCCGGGAAACCTCGCGGTTGCGTTTCGGCACTGCACTCACGGACGCTTATGACTCGACACCGCGAGCGTGGTGTGTGCGAGCGTCGGCAGGCGCCTTTTTATCGGAAAATGCGATGGGGGCCGAAAGACAGGCGTCGGGAATGCCGAAGGCCTCCACGAGCGGAAGCGCCTGGTGGCGCACTTGCTCGCACAGTTGATTGACCTGATCGCGGATGGCGGCGGCCTTCGAGGATTGCAAATAGTTATTTTCCAGAAACCACCCGAAGTCATCCTCGATACGTGATAGGGCGAAGAGATTGCGCAATTCGAATAGTGCCTGTTGAAGCTCGTCGTCATCGCAGGACTCTTCGGCGGCGACAAAGCATTCCAGGAGGAATCGCTCCAGGTGGGCATTGGCGAGGGCAATGGCGTGATCCTGGCAGTCATTGAACGCCAAAAAGGAATCCATGCCGTCGTCGATGCGGCGTTTGATCCGCCGTGCGATGCCGATGAGGAGATCTTTTTCGCGAAACCGAAAGGCGTTGAGTTGAAACTCCGTCGAGCGCAGATGGTCCGGTTCGGTATTGCGAATGACGACCGGATTGGTCTCGGAGAGCGAGCGACGTGCCTGGCGTGCCAGGAGTCGGGCCATGGTGAAGAAGTTTCCGTCGGCCAATTCGGTGCGAAAATTGGAAAGGCAGGCCCGTGCGACCTGCTGCAACATGACGACATTGGCCCCCTCAAAGGTAACGAAGACGTCGACGTCACAGCGAATGGCCGGCAGCCGATTCAGCGACAGATAACCCTGGCCACCACAGCACTCCCGGGCACTCTGTACGGTGGCTACGGCAAAGGAGCTGCTATAGGCCTTGAGTCCGGCGGCCAGGGCCTCGGTGTGGCGTCGATCTTCGCGCTCCGTGTCATCGTAGCGATCCATGACCTCATGGAGCCCGAAGGTCAATGCGTAGGCGCTGGCGATGCGGGGCATCAAGGCCCGCTGTTGCATGCGGTAGTTGAGAATGGGGATTTCCGCCTGGCCTGCCGGTCCGAATTGACGGCGTTGAGCGCTGTATCGGGTGGCGATGGCGAGTGCTGATTTGGCGGCGCTGATGCCGGCGGCACTGATGCCGAGACGCCCGGCGACCAGTGTTCCGAGCATGGTGAAGAAGCGTCGGTTCGAACTGGGGATGGAGCTCTGATAGGTGCCCTCGTCATCGACACCGCCGTGGCGATCGAGGAGATTCTGTCGGGGAATTCGCACGTGGTCGAACCAGATGCGGCCATTGTCGACGCCGTTGAGGCCCATTTTCCAGCCCTGATCTTCGATGCGGACATTGGGCAACGGATTTCCCTCTTCGTCGCGGATGGGCACCAAGAATGCGTGGACCCCGAAGTGTTCACCGTCGACGAGCAATTGGGCGTAGACGGTGGCCAATGTGGCGTATTGGCCGGCACCGCCGATCCACTCTTTGCGGGCGGTCTCGGTCGGGGTATGGATGACGAATTCATCGCTCTCTTTTTCGTAGCGGGCGATGGTCTCCAGGTCTCGCACGTTGGACCCCCGGCCCATCTCGGTCATCGCGTAGCAGCCCTGTAGATCGAGGGAGGCCACGGAGGACAAATACTCTTCGTGGTGTTTTTCGGTTCCCAAAAACATGATGCTTCCGCCGAAGAGCCCGAAGTGAACGCCGAATTTGACGAGCAGGCTCAGATCAAAGATCCCCAGGGTCTCAAAGATCGCCAAAAACTCCCCTAAATCCCGGTGCCCCCCGGTTTGGCGGGGCAGGCATTTTTCGCCGTAGCCATGGTCGACGATGACGTGCATCCACTCCATGACCTGCTCCCGGTACTCGTCGAGGGGCACACCATAGACGTATTGAAAATCATCGCCTGCCAACATCTGGCGTATCTCGTCGCGCAGCTCGGTGTGCTTTCCATCGAGCAGGCGCTTCATCGCCTCCGGATCGAAGGCGGGTTCCGGGGCCGCTTCCACCGGAGGCGCCTCCGGTCTTTCGAGGGCGTCTTCTCGCAATTGGCGGGCTGCCTCCACCCCTACGAGCCCGAGCGATTCCTGGAGATCATCGAGGGCCGCCTGGACCTCGTCGATTGACACTGGAAACCGATCGTCCTCGCTTTCATAAAACGAGGCCATCTCGGAGCTGAGGTCGACCAGGCTCAGTCGCTGCGATTTGCTCAGTTGTTCACTTTCCCGCTCGATGGCGTGCAATAGGTGGCGAAGCTCTATCGGTGTCGGTGGATCGTTGGGATCGAGCCACTGCTCGAGGATTTCACAGGCATCTTCGTCGAGCCACGGTTGTCCGGTGGCGATCTCGCGTACTCTGGCGAGCTCGTCATCGACCAGATTTCCGTCGGCCCAGGCGATGTAGATCACCGGAAGCAGCGGCAAGAGTCGTCTCTGCTCGAGGAGCTGACGCAATGCACTCAAATCGTCGCGTTCGGCGGTGGCTTCAGTGGGAGAGGACATTTTAATCTCCTGATTTTCGGTTCGACGATCGGTGGCGTTCGTCGGTCTTTGACAGGTTATGGTGAAGGTGCGGGCGAAAACATGCCATCGCAGGGGCTTTTTTTGCAACGTCAATACAGGTTGAGTTTGCGTTAACTGATGAAGATCTTCAGAATGATCAATGATAATAGTATTGATTGCTTTGCTGGTGGGAATTTATGACAAGCCGATCCGACGAACTGCAAGGTGTGCGTAAATTATATGAGTTTTCACGCCTGCTGTTGGCGGGAGACGATCCGGAGGATTTGTTGAAGCGCCTGGTGGAGGCCACGCGCGTGATTACGGATGCCGACGAAGTCATCATCTTCGAGATCAGCGAGGGAGAACCGGTCGTCGAGGCCCTTTCTTCGGGGGCACCCCAGCAAGTGGAAGAACCTCAGTATTCACAAACCCTGGTAGAGGAAGTCATCGAAAAGGGGGAGCCCCTTTTGCTGGAGGATGTCTGTGACGATCCACGCTTTGAAAAGTCCCAGTCGGTACAGATGCTCTCCATCACCAGTGCCATCGGTGTACCTCTCTTTCATCGCCAAGAACTGACGGGGATCATCTACGCCGCTCGCCAGCGAATGGCACAGAATTTCAATCGAGAGCACCGGGAGCTGATGACCGTGGCCGCCTCGCAGGCAAGTCTGGTGCTCGGCCGGCTGGCCACCATAAAGGCGCTGCGAGATAGCGAGAGCCGATATCGTTCGCTGGTGGAGATGTCTCCGTCGACGATCGTGGTGGTCCAGGAAGGTCGGATCGTCTTCGTCAATCAGACGGCCTGTCGGTTGTGGGAACGGGAGTCGGTTCGAGAGTTGTTGGGGATCGATATTGCGGAGCTCTTCGATCCGTGGCGTTCTCAGATTCTTCTGGAGCGGTTGCAGAAGGAGGCGGGATTTGATTCCGTCGATGCGTGGGTCAAAAAAACCATTCCCGATGTGACGGTCCCCGTGGAGGTGGTGGGCGAACCGGTTCAATTCGACGGCTCCTGTGCGATGCAGTTGATGATCAGTGAGGTCGGCGAGAAGAAAGCACTGATGGCTCAGCGGGTACGAATGGATCGGTTGGTCGTGATGGGAACGATGGCCGCTACGGTGGGCCACGAGATCAACAATCCATTGTCCTACGTGTATACCAACCTGGATTTCGTGGTCGAAGAACTCGAGAACCAATGGCTGAACGCCGAAGCGCAAGGACTCGAAGAGGCCGCGCGAGAAGACGTGATGGCAGCTCTTCGCTCCGCCCGGGAAGGGACGGAGCGCATTCGGGCGGTCGTCGATAGCATCCAGAATTTTACCCGCCTCGATGATGGCAGTGAGGAGCCGACGATCGTGGGCGAGCCCTTGAAGTCATCGCTGCGCATCGCGCGCAGTAAGTTGCAGCGCGACGTCGATTTACAGGTCGATATCCGCCCCACGGAACCCGTCCCCATCAGTGCCTCGCGATTGGGACAGGTATTTCTCAATATCTTGATCAACGGAGCCCAGGCCCTGCAGCAAGTGTCCGCTGAATCGGTGGAAGAAAAACGCCTGGAGGTGCGCACGCGACAAAATGGCGATGAGGTGATCGTCGAGATCGCCGACAATGGACCCGGGATTCGGCCCGAGGTGCAAAGCCACATCTTTGAACCCTTTGTTTCGACCAAAAGCGGGGAGTCTGGTACGGGACTGGGATTGGCCATTTGTCACGAAATCGTAGACAGCAGCGGAGGTCGAATCGAGGTGGAGAGCACCGTCGGTGAGGGGAGCCTCTTTCGCATCGTCCTTCCTCGAACGGAGGAGGTGGCGACGCAGTCGATGGAATTCATGCCGGCCAGTGACGGCGAATATTGTGGCCGTATCTTGATTGTCGATCCGGAGCCGACCCTGGGGAGTAGCCTTCAACGGGCTCTACAGAATCAGCACGAAGTCACAACGGCATCCACCAAAGGGGAGGCCGTGGATTTGATGAGTGGGGCACGAGAGTTCGATGTCATCTTATGCGATCTTCGCCTGCGCGGGGGAATGGGCCAGGACCTATTTAGAAAAAAAAAAAAACATGCTCCGCAACACTGGGGGAAGTTGGTGGCGATGACACCGAACCGGATCACCAAGGAAACGCGGCAATATCTGGACCGCCTGCCCAATCCATGGATCGCCAAGCCCTTCGACATTCATCGTCTCCGGGCGATCATCGACGGTTTATTGGAGGCGGCTGAAAAGGATGCGCACCAGAGTTGTACCAGCCGGGGTTGACCCGATGGGTGGGCCGTGTTGTGCTCAGAAAGGTCAACGAAGGTGATCACTTCGGGAGGCAGTATGGCGACCGACGGCGAAGAACAAGAATCTGATGAAAAGATAACGGTGCTCTTCCCCGATGCAGAGACCGAAATCGAGGGAAAGAAAACGACGGCTCCATCCGATCCATCCGATGGCCATCACGAAGAGCAGGCCAGTGAGGAGGCGGTAGACGACAAGGACAACGTCGTCCACCTCGACTTCGATCGCAGGCCCACGGCCAAATCGCCGCGTCCAAAAAGGGAAATTCGTCCCGATGAGAGCGCAAAGGCGAAATTTGAGGTATTCCAGCTCATGATCGAGGAGGGGATGGTCATGGTTTCGCTCGATACCGGCGTTGAAGGGGTGGAGGTTCCGCCTCGTTTTGAGGGACTCCCGGAGTTGCACCTGAATTTTTCACATATGTTTCATATCGACGATTTTGACTATGACTTGGAGGGAGTCCGTGCGTCATTGTCATTTCAGGGAACGCGCTATTTTTGCGATATTCCCTGGGCATCGGTATCGCGATTATACAGCCACAATTCAGGTCATGTCGCGGTCTTTGAAAGCGATGATTGAATGCCGTCAATGGTCCATCGCATCAACGGGGCGGTTCTCCGTGTTCCTCGAGGTATTTGCGGACGGCCTCGGTTTGTTCGTCCGTGACCTCGGGGGCCACACAATAGCGGTGGCATAGCTGCATGGAGCCGCTGATGGTGACAATGACGATGACGATGAGCGCCGCTTTTTTCCAGGGCAGGCTGTCCTGAGGAGCTTTGCCGAGGTCCGTGATGACCTTGCGCGTCGCCAGGTGTTCCGGGTCGAGTTGCTGTGCCCGGTGGGCCAGATCGAGAGCGGTTTTGCGATCGCTGCGATCGCCGCTTTCGCCGTAGCGGGCGGCGTAAATTCTTGCGAGCAAATAGTGGGGTTGAAGGCGTACCGGCGATAGGAGGACGGCATCGCGAAGTTGGGATGTGGCAATGTCATCATCACCGTCTTCCAGGGCACCCTGAGCCTGCACGGTCAAGTCGTGGGCTCGTTCATCGGCCGCTTCGGAGGCGTCCGTGCTCATCCCAGCATCTTCAGCCAGGATGCGCAATCTATCTTGAGCCGGAAGTTTGCCTTCGTTCTCCCACAGAGTCCGCGCCTGTTCGAGATAGGTTTCGATCGATGGGTGGTCTTCTGTGATGGTCACGAGGTCTGTTCCAACTGCTGAGAAGAGGAGATCAGGTAAATACCGGCAATGGTGCTGCAACACCGTGTGCTATGCATGGGGAAGTGTGTCACGCATCTCGGCACGCCACGCGAAGACGTCCGGTTCGTCGTCGACCAAATACTCGTAGTGAGCGACGAATTCCCGGGGAGACATATCGGCAATTTCGGCGAGCCGTGCCAATTCGTCGAGATTGTCAAAATCAGCCTTCGTCAGCCGCTGCATATAGCGCCGGGCCACGAGATAGCTCTCGGAGTCGACGTCGACCAGTCGTACTTGAGTCTGACCGGTGTCGGGATCGCGCATCTCGTCAAAGGGCAAAACAGATCTCTGCCCATGATCGATGAGAACCATTGCATCCGTACCACCTTCAGCCAGAAAACGGGTGGCGGCGTATCCCAGATCGCGTGTGTACTCGATGTCGAAGGGAACCGGTTTGGCACATCGCAATTCGTATCCCAACTTGATCTCGTTGAATTGAATGTCGATGTTCCGTTTCTGCAGTCGCTGGTTGAGCGTATCGCTGAGCAGAACACCCAACTCCAGATTCGATAAACGAATGCGCCCCTGACTGTCTCTTTTGATCGATGAGAAGTGGCGAAGCTCGGCCGGATCCAGCCGGTGAACCAGACCTTCCGCCAAGATGGCCACGCCCCAGCGACGACCGTGGGCGAGGCACTTCATCACCGAACCGTCGACGATGTCAGCGTAGTGTTCGAGTCGTATTTTGTGGCCCGAAAATTCCTCGGGGATCAAGGTCAGGCTGGCGCCGGCGGCCTTTCCAATGCCCAGAGCGAGGTGACCGGCGTGGCGTCCCATGGCCACCACGGCGTACCACCGGCGCGAGGACTGAGCGTCGCGCATAAGATTTTGTACCAATTGCACGCCGAGATGGCGGGCGGTGGTGAATCCGAAGGTGGGGATTCCCCGGGGCAAGGGCAGATCGTTGTCGATGGTCTTTGGCACGTGGACGACGCGCAGGGCATCACCCATGGCGTGGCTGATGGAGGCCGCCCCGGAGGCCGTGCCGTCACCGCCGATGGTGACCAGGCAATCGATCTTTCGACGGCGCAGGGTATCCAACACCGGACGTAGATCACCGCGTTGCTCCGGATGGGTGCGCGACATCCCGAGCATGGAACCTCCCTGATAGTGAATCCACGCCACGTCCTGAATCTCGAGTGGCGTCAGCCGGTCGTCGATCAATCCCGCAAATCCGTCTTCGACGCCCCAGACCTCCCACCCCAGATTGAGGGCCTCCAGCGTCGCTGCATTGATCACGGAGTTGATCCCCGGCGCTGGACCACCGGCGGTCAATATGGCCATGCGCTTTAGAGAGTCGCTCATTGGTTGGAATTCCGGCAAAATAGAATGGGGACAATCGCTCCCTACAGGTGATACCAGAAAAGTTTTCGTTGACGAAAGGGAGCCATTCCGCACAATGCAAGGATGGACCGCTGCTAAAGAGAGTGCGTTTTGTATCTTTAGGCGTGTTGTCTCAGTTTGTATGAGGCTCGCGCCGATGTTCTTGACATCGAGCAGTGATGAGTTTAACTGGAAAAGTTGACACATGAGTGACGTGAGTCATTCCAATGTGATTGTAAGTCGATACCACAGGCAGAAAAAAAAGAGGACGATCATGCTTCGGATTTTAGCGTTGATATTCGTGGGAATGTTGGCTTTGACAGGTTGTGACGAGCCGGAAGTGGAGGTTGAGATAGACGAGCCGGGCCTTGAGGAGCCGGATGACCTCGTCTTTGAGGAGGAAGAAGAGGAGGAGATGGAGGAAGAGGCCGACGAGGCGGAAGAAGCCGCTGAGGAAGACGAAGACGCCGACGAAGAAGAGGCCGACGAGGACGAGGAGCCGGAAGAAGAAGATGATGAATAATCATCGCTTTCGGCTGCCGGTTTAGCCTCGGCAGCACCAGAGTTCGATGGAGCCGACCGGGAGACCGGTCGGCTCTTTTTTTGGCCTTTGTGGAGGAGATT
>SKPJ01000426.1 GCA_007119595.1 Myxococcales bacterium | reverse complement strand
GTTTTAATATTAAGGATCTTTTTTCGTCAAGGATGCCATGGCAATCGGGTGCTCTCCAGAGCGGTCGGTCGAAGGGCCACCGAGTACCGACGGAGGTGGATCACCCCCACGACAATCACCAGTAGCGCCAACCCAATGAGAAGTTGGTGATCCAGTTGCCGAGCTCCGGGTCTCGAGGCATTCTGGGGGCTCCGATATCGATCTGCCGGGCGAAGTGAAGCCGAAACACGAGGGGGCCGAGCCCGAAGTTCAGGCCAGTGACCGGGGAAAAGGCGCGCCATCGCCATAGATCTTCGAGGTCTGCGCCGGCGCCGCCGAAGTCGGCGCCGACCATTCCCTCCACGTCGATAAATGGAATTCGGACCAGAAAATTGAGCGGAAAGCGCAGCTCCGCCTTGGTGAACAAAAAGACATTGCCCAACAAATAATCCTGGTTTCCGAAGGGGACTCCACGGAGGGTGTCGAAACTGGAAAGGAAAAATTGCCGGGCCAGATCCCCGCCGAAGGTACGTCCCAGGCCGGTTCGAAAGGAGAGATTGATCCGGTCGTAGATTGGAAAATAGCGTTCGGCGTCGAAACGGACCTTTCCGTGCACCTCGTCATCGAATGGCTGGACGTCCAATGTTCCCGTCAACAGCGCCGAAGTACCGTCGATGGGGCCGGTGCCCGGATGCAGGCGCAGGGTGTTGTAGCCCAGGCTCAGCGAAGGAGAGGTCTGAAATCGATGTTCGTCGTGGGCCTGTTCCCAGGGGTCGATAAAGGAGGTGTCCGGGAACTCGGCCGCTTCACGCTGCAGGCGGTCCCGTGTTGCGTCCTGTAAGAAGAAGGTCACCCCTCCAAGGGCTAAATCGCCCTGAACGAACATGAATCGATTAAAGGGGTAGCGAAGGGTGAGGCGGC
The DNA here is from genome assembly GCA_007119595.1 of Myxococcales bacterium. Taxonomy (GTDB): domain Bacteria; phylum Myxococcota_A; class Bradymonadia; order Bradymonadales; family Bradymonadaceae; genus SLJM01. The sequence goes on along the minus strand of SKPJ01000426.1, from coordinate 19,721 downwards.
CGCCGTAGAAACGCTCCCCCGATAAAAATTGCCCTGGTTGTACGTCTTGTCCCTCGAAGGTGCGGTCGATGCGATAGCGCACGTCTTGAAAAAAACCGGTTCCCCAGATCAGGCGCTGTTCCTGATTGAGATACATGACATCGAAGAGAGTATTATTCCAATCTCCGAATGCGAGGACGTTGATGAAGAAGGCGTGATTTCGCAACTGGTCGTTGCTGAGCAGCATCAATTGGCCGAAGACCCCGGAGCTACTCGCTCCCAGGACACCGAAAATATTGTTCAACTGCCAATTTCGCAGGTCCGTGGCCCGATAACGGTCGGCTCCATCGAGCGAAAGGGTGGGAAAGGCGGCGATCTCATTGGGGTCTGCATTGACCTCTTCTTCGAACTCACGGTCGATGAAGTCCGTATGAGACATCCGCACGATCTGGCGTCGGCCGCGGTGATGGAAACTGGTCCACACCGTATCGTCGGGACCGGGAGCAACCTCGAAGAGTCCGGTGACAATATCGGTGCGGCGCGCGACGGCTCCATCCTCCCATTCGTAGAGGTTGGCCCGCGAGGCATCGAAGGCGCCGAAAAAGATGCGACCGTCGGGCATCGCCCGGGGTTCGAAGTGGTCGCGGTCTTCGAAGGTCAGGCGATCGATTTCACCGAACCCCTCGTCGGGGTCGATTTGAAAAAGATTATACCGGCTGTGATCGGTGGCATCGGAGGTAAAGAGAATGCCCGACGGCCCCCATGAGGTTCCCCGTTCGGCCCGTTCGCTGTCGGTCAGTCGTGTGACGATGAAATCGTCACCTTCGAGGGCTTCGAAGATATAGAGATCTTTTTGGCCGTCTTCATTGAGACCGATGAAGACCACCCGACGACCATCGGGAGAAAAGGAGGGCGATTCGGCGGCCAATATCTCGTAGTCTCCCAGGTCGTAGCCAACGCGATTCGTGGTGCGCAGACGGATGTCCCAGACGCCATTTTCATCGCGCCCGGCGCGGTGATCGAGATCCTCGAGATATAAGACGTCTCGCCCCTTAACGCGGGCGATAAACGCCAATTGATCGTCGTGTAGAGCAAAATTTCGAGGTCCCACCGGATGAAGGGATTCCACGCCCGGTGAGCCGTCACTGGCGACCCGTTGGTGGTCCCGCGGAGAGCGGGCGTCCGTGATGTACAGCCGGACCTGTCCGGTATTTTGCTGGATCGACCGGTACATCAACAGGTTGCCGTCCGGCGACGACGTCATGGTCTGCATAAAGCCCGGTGTGTCATTGAAAAAGCGCACATCCGGCGAGTCCTGCTCGCTGTCGAGATAACTCTCATAGGATCGTCGCTTGAGCCAGGTCTCGAAGTGACTCGAGATCTCGCGGGGAGAATCACCGGTGATCTCGGCCAATAAGGAGCGAAATGTGGTTGCATTTTGCGTCCGGCTTCGGGGGCCCAACAATCGATGAGACTTTTCGAAGACCTCTTGAATGGTCCCTTCGCCATAAAATTCTTCCAGAAAGCCCACCCGGGTCTGTCCGATTTTGTAGGTCCAGAGCTGGCTAAAGGGACGGTCCTCGAAGAAGTCGAGCATCACGTAGCCCCGCGTTGGATCGGGATTGAGCAGTAGATCGCGGGTCAGCATCTCGGCCTCGTCGTCGATCCCCCCCAATGCGTAATACTCGGCCATTCCCTCGATAAACCACAGAGGCATGCGATCCATCGGGTCTCCGGAGACACCGCCAGCCCGTGCTACCTCACGCGCTTTTTGGATCTGAAATTGGTGGACCATCTCGTGGGTCGAGATATGGCGGAACAATCGATGATCGCCAAAATAGGGCAGCACCAATTCCAGACCGGCCCGGCCCGTGACACCCAGTACGCCCTCCTGGACCGGAAAGATATTGGTCTGCAAAAATTCCTGATAACTATTGTACAGAATATAGGGCAGCGTTCGCCCGGGAACGAAGCGAAAGATATCGACCAACTCGCGATAACTGGTCTCGATAAAAGCGGCCGCCCGTTCGGCGATCTCACGCTCGTCCTCGTAAAAATACAGGCGTACTCCGCCGCGCATATCATTGAGTTCCGATGGTACGAAGACCTCGTCGGGGACTTCCTCGCCCTCCGCTTCCACCGTCGGCGACGGGGGATCGGAGGCCGTATCGTCGGTGGGATCGGGAAAGTCGTTATAGGCCGCCGGTGGCGACGAAGTTTGAAAGTCGATAACGCCATGGCGTCGGGTGCGAAGATAGGTGTCCTGGCGGTGGCCGAATTCGTCGCCGTCGTCATCGATGCGCGGAAAGGACCGAGTCAGCGCTTCACGCCAGGAAGTAGAATCGAACCTGCGGGCCTCGTCGGTGTCGGCTTCCGGGCCGATGTCGATGTCTTTGTGAAACCATTCGAAGTCGAAATAGCGCACATTCGATTGGGTCGGACGCTGCGGATAGACAAAGACCTGGCCCTGTGCCGGCCATGGAAATGAGGTGGTCACCAGGATTGCGCAGATGCCAAAGAGCAGGGCGCGAAGGCCTAGCGTTCCAAATTGCTGGGGTGTAGCCATGAGGTCGTCTTTTTTATCCGATGGGCGAGCCCCCCTCACAAAGTCGGGGGCGGGGACCGATTACAGCATGTCAGTCGATTCGCCGTAAATTGCGCTACCAACAGATCGCAGTGCGTATGGGTATCGTTGAATGTTGGACGGCAATCACGACCTGACAAGTCCGCGGCGAGTATAAGCAAGTTCAATGGCAGTGAACAGGATCGCCGAAATGACCTTGCTAGCAGCGTGTTAGACTCGGTTTTGGGAGCAAAGTGATAGCTCGAAGGGTTGGGTCGTCGCCGTCCGAATGGTACAGTTCGGCGTTGGGCAGCATATCAACACGACTTCTCTTCGGAGATGCAACATATGAAACCACTCGTAGTCTCGATTCCGGGGGAGATGGAGCTTGCCGGTCAATTGGCCGGGGCCATCGATGGAGACCTCGCTGATATGGATCTACGCTCGTTTCCCGATGGGGAAACCTATATTCGAATCGACTCTCCGGTGCAGGGCCGCGACGTCGTCGTCGTCGCCAGCCTCGATCGGGCGAACGAAAAATTGGCGCCCCTGATCTACATCGCAGAGACGGCCCGCGATTTGGATGCCCGCCGGGTCGGGCTCGCTGCTCCGTATCTGGCGTATATGCGGCAAGATAAGCGATTCCAACACGGAGAAGGGGTGACCAGCCATTATTTTGCACGGCTGATATCCGGGATTTTCGACTGGATGGTGACCGTGGAACCCCATCTGCATCGCCACGGTGCGTTGGCCGATATCTACTCCATTCCGAGTCAAATCGTCCGCGCCACACGTCCGATCGCGGAATGGATTGCAAAGGAGGTCGACGATCCCCTGTTGGTCGGCCCCGACGAGGAAAGTGAACAGTGGGTCTCGCCGGTGGCACAAGCCGGGGATTTTCCATCGCTGATTCTGGAGAAGGTGCGCCGCGGAGACTACGACGTAGAAGTGGTCGAACAACAAGCCACGGTGGACACCAAGCGCCAACCGATCGTGCTCGACGATATCATCTCCACCGGCCGGACCATGCTGGAAGCGGTGCGATATCTGGGGGAACAGGGACTTCCGGCGCCCATATGTGTCGGCATTCACGGATTATTTGTCGACGATGCACTCCACCAGATGGAGATGCGACAGATCGCCGATATCGTCACCTGCAATACGGTTTCCCACAGCACGAACGCCATCGATATCAGGGGAGAATTGGCCGCCGGGGTGCGCGCCATGGTCGGTGGAGATTCGTCGATCGCCCGGGTCCCCGGCGGCGCGCACTGAGCGTCCATATTGCGTTTTTTGTTGGCCACAGGCCGTCATTGGGGGCCGTGACTTCCCATATCACCCCGGGCGGCCTGGACCAATGTCAAGGCGGTGATCCCTGCCGTGTCTGCACGCAGAATTCGGGGACCCAGTCCGATGGGGTGCATACCCTGTTGCACCAATGAGTCGATTTCCTCGTCGCTGAATCCACCCTCCGGGCCGATCCAGATTCCGACCGAATCGACGGGATCGTCGATGACGTCGAGAACCTGGGCCGGTGTCCGCGCTTTTGGGGTTGGATGGGCCAACAGGTGGACATCGCACTGAACTTGCTTCGCCGCCTGTAAAAGGGATACCGGTCGGTCGATCGATGGAACGACGGCCCGTTCGCATTGGCGCGCCGCGGAGGACAGAATCTTTTCCCATCGCGGCATTCGGCGCTTAAGGCGTTTGTCCGGGATTTTGACCACCGTGCGCTTCGTCTCCAGCGGTACGATGGCGTCGACGCCGAGTTCCGTGGATTTTTCCAGAATCCACTTCCACCGCTTTCCCTTGGGAATGGCTTGAAAGAGGACACATCGAAGGGGACTTTCCCCGCGCGTGCTCTCGACCAGTTCATCGATCTCGACGACCACTTCGTCGTCGATGCTCACCAGGGTCGTGCGGGCAATTCTTCCCTCGCCGTCGAATAATTCCACTCGATTGCCCTCCACCATCCGCAGAACGTCGCGGACGTAATGGGCTTGGTCTTCGGAAAGGGTCAATGGCTCACCGACCTGGCGTCCGGCAAAAAAATCAGTGGCTACGTCGACGCGTTGCATCAATTCTCCTGGTTTTTACGAAGGTGCAGTGCCGTCCACTCCCCCTGGTGTTGGACATCGAGCAGGCTCCAATGAGCATCGCCGAAGGCAGTGAGGATTTCATCGAGTTGTTCCGTCGGTATCCCGCACAAGACCAGATCGCCACCGGTGGCAACGACGCGCTGCAGTGGACTGCGAAGTTCCAGCAAAATGGGAGCCAGGATATTTGCGACCACCAGGTCGAAGCGCTCTTCGAGCTGATGGACGGGGCGCGTCGAAACTTCGATCTGTTGCGGTGAAAAACCGTTTTTTTCGATATTGGCTCGGGCTACGTCGACGGCGGTGGGGTCGATATCGATGGCGACCACCTGCTCGACACCCAGACCGGCGGCGACCATCGACAAGATCGCCGAGCCACATCCCACATCGAGCACCGATTCAACGTCTCGTTGAGCCAAGAGATCGTCGATAATCTGTACGCATAGAGAGGTTGTCTCGTGACTTCCGGTGCCAAAAGCCATGCCCGGTTCAATGACCAGGGATAACCCTTCCGAACTCGGTTCCGGGCGATCCCACGGGGGACCCACGGATACGCGGGGCGATAGATCGATGGCTTCGAAATAATCCATCCACGCCGTCTCCCAGCTTCGATCATCATAATGGGCGAGCGATACGATCTCCGCTCCCGGGAGCGAATCCTCGACGTTTCGACGCAATTCGGCGGTCGGCCGGTCGGCTTCGAAAAAGGCGATCAGTCGCGTTTGTCCCTCCGGGACCGGAGCAAATGCAGCCCCTTCCATATAGGTCGTGTCATCCTGGACCTCGATTCCCAGCGCTCCCAGCCCCAAAAGTCTTGCCCCATCTTCATCGGGACTCCTGCTGAGGAGCTCCAGGCGCTGCCATTGTTGTTCCCCTCTCGTTTGTTCGGAATCTTCGTTTTCGACGCTCATTCGGTGTCTCCGAGCCCAATTGATGATCGATTGGGAGCGTAGTCGCCGTGCACCGTCGGCGCAACGCATCGCGTACATCATAATCGGTGATTCGAGTTGCGGAGTTTGACCGGACAGACGAAAGTGAGTATTCACTAACCTGCGAATTGTAGTGGATGGCCGGACGAATATCAGAACTCTACACCTGGGAGCCAGATATGAGCGATGAATTGATCAAGATCGATATCGACGAAACCGTGGCCTCCGTCACGATCGACCGAGAACAACGTCGAAACGCCCTGTCGCAACAAACCGTCGAGCAGTTGACCGAGGCCTTCCAAAGCCTCGGCGAAAACGACGAGCTGCGGGCCATCGTATTGACCGGTGCCGGCGATAAAGCGTTTTCATCGGGTGGCGATTTGGGCGACCAGCAGTCCAGCGGTGGGCCACTGGGAATGCACCTGGCGCGAGCCGGATTTGCTGATTTGCTGATCGCCATGAATCGATGTCCCAAGCCCATCATTGCCCGGGTCAACGGCAAGGCATTGGGCGGTGGATTTGGCCTGGTCCTAAACTGTGATCTGGCCGTCGCCGCCGAGGAGGCCCAATTCGGGACGCCGGAGATCAAAGTGGGGCTATTTCCGATGATGATCACCGCCGTCATTCAACGCAATCTGCATCGAAAGCACGCCCTGGAGTTGATGCTCACCGGCCAGCGCATCGACGCCGCGCGGGCGCTCGAGATCGGCGTGGTCAATCGGGTGGCGCCAGAAGGAAAGTTGGATGAAACGGTGGCCGAGTTGGTCGACCGTGTGGCGTCGTTTTCGCCTGCTGTGCTGGGACTGGGACGCCAGGCATTTTACGACACGCAGGATATGGGCTTCGAAGAGGCCCTGCGCGCGCTCCACAGCGAATTGACGATCAATACGCTGACCGAGGACGCCGCGGAGGGAATCATGGCATTTTTGGGCAAACGAGAGCCCCAGTGGAAGGGTCGGTGAGGATGTCGTGTAGTGGCCTTTTTTGACAGCTTCTTATTCGTCGAATAAGACATCGCTCATGTTGTAACGGCCCGGCGGTCGGCCATAAAGCCATCGGGCCGCCCGCAGGGCGCCGCGGGCAAAGATCCCGCGATCCGTGGCCCGATGCGTAAGCTCCAACCGCTCTCCGTCGGCACAAAAATAGGTGGTGTGTTCGCCGACGATATCACCGCCACGCAGGACCTGAAAACCGATTTCATCATCGCCTCGGGGGCCCGTGTGGCCGTGGCGGGCCCACGTCGCGGAATCCTCCAGATTCAGCGATCGCCCCTCGGCGGCCGCCCGGCCCAGCAATTTCGCCGTACCCGATGGAGCATCGACCTTGTGGCGGTGATGGGCCTCGAAGATTTCTATATCGACTCCGTCGCCAAACCCCGAGGCGGCTCGCTCGACGAGATGAGCCAAGATATTGATCCCCACCGAGTAGTTCGCCGCGTAGAAGATGGGCACCTCACTGCTCAAGTCGTCGATCTCTCGCCATTGTACTTCGCTCAGGCCCGTGGTTCCGGAGACGAGGGGAACCCCGGCGTCCGCGCAGTGTTTTGCGGCGTCTAAAAAGGCTTCGGGAGCTGAAAAGTCAATGGCTACGTCGGCGCGGCCAACGGCGGCGATATCGTCGGTGGGCTGCAGCTTTTCGGGACCGAGCTCACCCGTTGCCGAACGCTCCGTTCGGACGATGGCGTGCGAGATCTGCAGGTCGTCTCGACCGGCGGCATTCTCGAGAAGTGACGAGCCCATACGACCGGCGGCGCCGACGATGGCGAGTTGGATGGGAGATGGAGCCATGATGGGATGTCGTCGTATCAGGTAAGTCCATGCGCTTCGAGCGCTTGGGCTAAGACTTCTTTGAATTCATCGTCCGGTTCGTACAGGGGGCCGCGCAGCGTGGGACCACATAGCCCCATGAGATGGGCGGCGGTCTTGACGGGGATGGGATTGGATTTCGCGAAAAGAGTCTGGGCCAGAGGCTGAATCGAAAGGTGGATTTCGCGCGCTGTTTGAAGGTCACCTTCGAGGACGGCGGCGCACATCTTGCTCATCGTCGATGGGATGAGATTGGAGACCACGGAGACACAGCCCTGACCGCCGATGGTCATCAAGGGAAAGGTGGTGAAGTCATCGCCGGATAGCAGTGCGAAGTCGTCATCGGTGCGGTTTCGGATGTCGCTGTCGTAGGCCAGATCTGCGGAGGCCTCTTTGATTCCGACGATGGCCCCGTGATCGGCGAGTTTGGCGACTGTGTCCACGCTGAGACTGACACCGGTGCGGCTGGGCACGTTGTACAATACGACGGGAATTCCACCCTCGTCGGCGATCTCCTGGAAATGTCGAAGTAGCTCCGGTTGGCCCGGTTTGTTGTAGTAGGGCGTCACGACCAGAGCGGCGTCTACACCGTCGATATGGGCGACGCGGCGGCTGAATTCGATGCTCGCCCTGGTGTCATTGGTTCCCGTTCCGGCGATGACCGAAACCTCATCGCCCGCTTCGTCGGCCACGGTCTCGATCACCTGCAACCGTTCGCGCTCATCCATCGTCGCCGCCTCTCCCGTCGTCCCGCAGGGAACGAGGCCGCTGATACCGGCGTCGATTTGCCGACGGGTCAGCGATCTCAGGGCATCGATATCGACGGTGCCGTCGTCGGAAAATGGGGTGATGAGGGCCGTAAATGCCCCCGTGAATTCCAGAAAATTGAGACTCATTAATGACTCCCTGTTCGTAGTTCTCATCACTATTGAAACGCACGATGCAGCCGGCTGCGATCACTGTCAACACGAACCACTGTTAATCAGCCCCGACGCGTATATATCGTGCGAGCGGCGTTCATCCTTCGATCCGCCAGTCCTCCCAGGGCAACTCCGAGCCGTCGGCGGCACATTCATCGCGAATCTCCTCCACAAACTTCGACTCCCGCTGAATTACGGGGCCGCCGCCGCGGCGAGAGGCCTTAAAGGGATGACATAGATAGAGCTCGTCTCTGGCCCGTGTGGTAGCGACATAAAATAGGCGGCGTTCTTCCTCCATTCCGAGTTCTTCTTCCAGGGCTCTTCGATGCGGAAACTCTCCGTGGGCGAGATTGAGCACGAAGACGGCGGTCCACTCCAGGCCTTTGGCTTGATGGATCGAGCTCAGACACACGTATTGGTCGTCCTGAACCGGGCCCACCCCGATTTCCTGTCCCGAGATACCGGTGAGAAGACTGATCTGGCCCAAAAATGTGTCGAGTGATTCGAATTGGGCGGCGTAATTTGCGAGTTGCTCCAGATCGCTGATGCGATTGTCGGCATTCTCGTAACTGGAGTGAATATGATCACGAAAGTCGCTTTTCAACAGGGTCTGCAACAAAATGTCCGGGCTTTCGGCGAGGCGCTGTGTGCGAAGCTCAACGAGAAGTTTTGACGCCGACTGCCAGGAACCCGCGGCGCGCCCCGGTAATTTTTGCAGCAGCCCCTCGTCGTCGACGGCGGAGAGGGTATCGGGTTGATCGGATAGATACCGCCAGATTCTTTGGGCTCGTTTCTGGCCGATTCCATACCACTGGCGGACCAGGCGCAAAAAAGCCAATTCATCGCGGCAATTATACAAAAAACGAAGGTAGGCCAGTGCGTCCTTGATATGGGCCTGCTCGAAAAAGCGAAGTCCCGACCGCACCACGAAGGGAATCTCGCAGCGCGTCATCTCCACCTGAAGTTCCATGGAGTGGTGGTGAGAGCGATATAAGACGGCGATGTCCTCCAATTGCAGTCCCTCGTCGACGAGCTCCAGGATGCGCTGGCAGACGAAGGCCGCCTGCTGGTTGGCGTCGCGCAGATGTACGTGTGCCGGTGCCGGTCCTTCGGGCCGATCGGCCCGGAGGGTCTTTTCGTATTGGTCACTATTATGGGCAATGGAGCGGTTGGCAAGATCGAGAATCTGCGGGGTGGAGCGATAATTCGTCTCCAGCCGAAACTCGCGGCAGTCGGGATAGCGCTCGGGGAATTCGAGAATATTCCGATACTCGGCGCCGCGGAAGGCGTAGATCGATTGGCAATCGTCGCCGACGACCATCAGGTTTTGGTGCACCGAGGCCATCTCGTCGATGATGACGCCCTGGATATGATTGGTGTCCTGATATTCGTCGACCAGAATATATTCGAAACGGCTTGCCAGCACCTGGTGTACCTCGTCGTGCTCCGTCAGCAGGCGCTGCCAGTTGATGAGAAGATCGTCGAAGTCCATCAACCCCATCTGTTTTTTGCGAATCTCGTAGACGTTGAGAATTGCCGAGATGGGGTGGCAGAGGTGGGCGAAATAGGGATAGCGCTCGTCGAGGACGTTCTCTAAAGCACGGCCGGTGTTGCGAGCAAAACTATAGGCGTTGACCAGCACGCTGGCCCGCGGAAAGCGGCGCTCCAGATGGCCCACGTCGGCATCACTGATGCAGGCTTTCATCAACGTCGAGGCGTCCTCTCGGTCGATGACGGTGTAGTCGTCGGGATAGCCCAGTCGGCCGGCGTGACGGCGCAAGATCCGGTGAGCCGTGGAGTGAAATGTTCCGCCCCACAACCGTGTGACGTTGAGACCCACCAATGAGGAGGCTCGGGAGGTCATCGACCGGGAAGCGCGGTTGGTGAAGGTGAGGAGCAAAATATTTCGGGGGTCGACGCCTCGGTCCACCAGATGCGCCATGCGGTAGGTCAGTGTGTGGGTCTTACCCGATCCGGCGCCGGCGATCACCAACAGGGGACCGGAGCCGGCGCGGACCACCTGGCGTTGCTGATCGTTTAGGTCGCGATCGTAATCCAGATGATTCGACGCCGCAGCCGGTTGATCGAGTTTGTAGGTCTTCACGATGGGTTCCAACGGATGCAGGGAGGGGAGCGTCGCATATTCCTCGTCAGTTATTCATAGCCCCTGGTTGGTTGGAGGCCAAGCGAGCCAAACGCGATAAGGGTCGACCAGCCCGGCGCCGTCGAGCCTCGACAAAAGCGCCAACACCCGCCGAATCCGGCGCCGTTGGGGAGGATTGAATCACGGGTCTGTGCAAAATATTTCAAAAATTACGCAAAACCGACGCCGGATTCGTCGAAAACAACAATAGGTCGAGCGCGACAGGTCGAGCGCGACCCAGACGAGCAGACCCCAAATGAGTCACAAACCCAACGGAGATAGATCATGACCAGTATCAACGCAGCGGGCGGAGCAACGCAGGCCAATTTTGAGTTCGACCCCATCGAAATGGAGAGACTCGAGGATATCGACCCCAATCTGGCGGCCCACGTCGACAATGTCGAGCAGGCATACCAGGAGCGAATGGACGACCTGGCGCAGCAAATCGAAGACACTGACGACCCGCGTCGAACGCTGGATTTGCAGGGCGCGATGCGGGAATTGGAACGGGATTTCGGCGAATTTCACGACCAGATCGAGAGTGCATGTGCGGACTTCGAGACCAACGCCGATATTCTGGAGGGCTTCGATGAGGTCATGCCGTTTATGGACTTGTCTGGTCAGGTGGATGGGCGAGTCAGCGAAGCGGCGGCAGCGCTCGGCGAGGATATCATCGACGCCCTCGATGGTTTTCAGGAGGTGATCGCCGAGAGTTATGCCGAATACGGAACGGCTACGGTGTCCGGTGAGGTGGAGGCGCAGAGTCCTCCCATTTGTCCGGTCGAGCCCCAGGTGGCGAGAGATATCTCTGATAATCCCGACGTGATGGGAGACTACCAGGCCGACGGTGCCGCCGGCGCACCCGATGTGGCATCCACGGAGCACGAGGGAAAGACGATCGATGAACTAGTCGACCTACTGCAAAACGATCCCGAGGCATTCCGAGATGCGATGAGCGAACTCGATGCCGAGGAACGAGCGGCGACCATGTCGCTGGTGCAAAACCAACTTCAGGAGGTCAACCAACTCTTCAATATGATGACCCAATTCTCTCAGGCGATGCACGATACATCGAAGGCCATCATTCAGAACCTGCGAGTGTGAACGGTCTACCGAGCACAAGCGATGACCTGTGTACAGAGACCTATCAATAAGGAGGATAGCGATGCGGCAGCGCCAGCAGACACAAGAATTGAGCGAAGAGGATCGCCAGGTGGTGGCCGATATGATTCGGCGCATGAGCGATGGAGCCAAATTGGCCGAGGTTTTCGGGCTCGACAACGAAACCATGACCGGGTTGGAGGCCCAGGCCTATCGATTGTATCGTCACGGGCGCTTTAGCCAGGCCCAGGTGGCCGGTCGCGGCGTGCTCGCCCTTGACGCCGATCGGACGCTGACCCGATTTATCATGGGCGATATGGCCCTCGCCGAGTATCGCTTTGCCGAGGCGGTCGAACATCTCGGTCATGCCTTCGAGAGATCGCCGGAACAGTTGGTGATTCGCGCCCGGCTCGGGGAAGCATTGCTGAAAAGGGGGGATCGAAAGTCTGCGCGGCCCCATCTGGAAGCAGTGGTCGAAGGGGGCGACGAGGGCGACGATAACGTGCGCCGGTGCCGGGCCCTGCTCAGCGCCATCGATCCGTGATCGGCGCTGCGGTTTCGCATGTCGTGGGGGGCGATTGCAGCAAAGGGAAAAAAACCGGATCTTCGGGGAACAAAATGGGGGATTGGGATACGTTTAAATTGTCGGTTCCTTTCGCTATGGTGTAGCTTCTTCGGCTCTCTGGGCCGACGAATGCCCAGACCTGACTCGTTTTCCGGCCCCGCGTAATGCCGGGCGGCGAGTCGGTTTTTCAACCGTTCATCAGAGCGTTTTGGGCCCTACTAGGTTTGGATAGCATTTTTCCCCGGCGACGAGTGCAGAGCATGATAAAGCGAACGACGGCGATGGTTGCGGGATGGCTGATATTGGTCTTGTTGGGTCTGGTTTCATACGGCTGCAGTGATGAAGGAGTAGGGGCCACTGATGCGGGCACGATTCAGGCCCTGCCATCGCAGGTGTCGTTTTCCACGGTCGCGGTCGGAACCTCTGCGGTGGAGACATTGACCCTTCGAAACAGCGCAGATGCTGAGGCGCTGACGATTCGGGACATCGAATTGACGGCCGTGGAAGACAGTCGCATCGACGAATTGGAGCTTATTTACGTTCCCGATCTGCCGGTCAGTCTGGAGTCCGGTGAGGAGATCGCCGTCGAGGTTCAATACAGTCCGACGGCGGAGGCGCCCGCCAATCGCGGACAGATCCTGGTCGACAATTCCGATCCGGCGTTCAGCGAAAAGCCCTTGGATGTACCCGTGTTGACGCTGGACAATGAACCGGAATTTTTCGCGCAGCCGGAACGTGTGCGCTTTCAACGCTTGTCGGTCGGCGATAGCACAGAGCAGAGCGTTCGGATCACCAATATCGGTGACGCACCGATGAAGATCTTCGAGGAGCCCCAATACACCGGGGGAGAGGACTTTCGCATTACTGTTCCGAGTCGGGAGTTTCCCATCGAATTGCAGCCATTCGATATGATCGATGCCGAGGAATCTCCCGAGGATTATATTCTCAACCTCGACGTGCTCTATCAGCCGCTCGGCGATGGAGGTGAGACCGGTGCGATTCACGTAGAGACCAATGACTTCAGTGATACGCCGGGGGCGGGAGATGCCACGGGACGCCACGAGATCGAAATCGAGGCCGACGCCGACTCGTCGTGTATCGAAGTCGATCGGCGAAGCCGTAATTTTGGGCAGGTTCCCATCGGCGATGTGGCCCGCGATGTGGTGACGGTCAACAACTGCGGTAGCGAGACCTTGGAGATCTACGATGTGACGCTCTACGAAGATGAGGCGAGCGTCTTTCGGCTCGATCTCGGCTCCTGGGACCAAAATGGTGATGGATCGGTGGACGAAGCAGTGACCCTGTCGCCGGGAGAGTCCGATACGTTCATCATTGAATTCATACCGGTCGACGAGGGCACCCGACGGGCGGAGGTGATCATCTTTAGCAATGATTCACTACAGCCGGAGTTGAGACTGGACGTCGCCGCCCGGGGAGCGGAGGGAAGCTGTCCGGAAGCAGTGGCGCTGGCGACGGTTCGGGGCACACCGATGGCACCGGCGGCCTCGATTACGGCAGCACCGTTGGAGGTCGTTTCACTCGATGGCTCGGAGAGCCACGACGAAGATGGGGACGTGGTAGCCTGGGAGTGGGAAGTGCTCGAGAGTCCTCCGGGTACCCCTGTGACGCTGGAGCCCGCTCCGGGAGCGGCGAACGACGATGCGTTTCGCGATTTGGAGGTCTTGACCGCCGGCACGTATCGTATCGGGTTGACCGTGCAGGATGAGGCGGGCTTTCAATCCTGTGAGCAGGCAGAGGTGGAGATCACGGTCATCCCCGACCAAAATATCCACATCGAATTGACCTGGACCAATCCCGAAGATCCCGATGAGAGCAACGACTTTGGAAGCGATGTCGATATCCATTTGGTGAAGATGGGACCGGGTGCGTGGTTCGAGGCGCCCTATTCGATCTGGTATCTCAATCCCAATCAGGACGAGGATCCGATCTGGAACCCCGAAAATCCAAGCCTCGACATCGACGTCACAGACGGAGCGGGCCCGGAGAATATTACGATGCGAGATCCCGACGACTGCCAGTGGTATGCCGTCGGTGTGCATTATTTTCAGAAGCGTTTCGGGACCGCCTACGCCACGATTCGAATTTACATCAACGGTGGTTTGCGCTACGAGCGGCCTTATTTTCCGCTCGAGGAGACCGGCAATTTCTGGGACGTGGCGCGTATCCACTGGGACGGTCAAGCGTCGAACGCGACCATCGTCGATGTCGACGGCTTTTATCCAATGACTCCCGCCGGCGAGCCGCCGGCGGTGACGAACTCGATGATTGACACAGGTCTGTGCACCGCCGAGGGGCTTTACTGATCGGAATGACCCGGCGGCGCTCCTTTTTTTTCGATCGCCGGTCGACTCTGCAGGCTCGAGATCCGTGATTCAGAAAGCGAATTTGGGGGCGGTGGCGAGCTTTCGGTACTTGCCGTTCGGTGGGGGATTGTGGCAGGCTGCCGCTTTGTAATGAATGGATTTGATTGTCACTATCAATATTGAATGGATTGAGAAAGTGACCACCGCTCAAAGATGCTTTCCCTGCATATTGCTGAGGGGATTGATGGGCGAGACTAGAGGCTGATTGCGGAGTGGATTTGAACGCAAAAGAGACAGAGACCCCGGGCTGGACGCAACGCGGCGATGTGATCGAATGCCGTGTCGATGACCAGGCGTACGACGCGAGTTTTGAAGACTCCGTTGCGTTGAAGCTGTACGTCGACGAGGTCCTCGAGAAATTCGAGGCCCGTCGGGTATTGGTGGCTTCCGCTCGGGAGGTGGTGGCTGACGATATCAGCGACGAGGCCCGCGAGGCGTTGCTCCATCCCACCTATTTGATCGAGGAGTCCAAGAAGGTCGCCGAGGAGCGAGATCGTGACTGGTCCGAGCCATTAAAAGAACTGGTACGCCTGCCAATCGAAGTTCAACAAACGGAGGGACTGAAGCGCTCCGTATTTGTCGACAACGTCGGTATCTCGGTGGGTGACCTCGTCGATCTGGTCCGCGGGGAATTGAAAATACACCAGATCGAGATGATCTTTGGTGCGGTCAGCGAATTATTCGAAAAATTGCACGACAGCGGCTGGGTGCACCTGGGTTTGACTCCCTGGAATGTACGGGTCTTCGATGAGCAGAATGGAGACGATGGCTTTCTAAAGGCATTTTTGTCTGATTCAGTGAGTGCTGACCGGGCGACGGTCCTCACTCCTCCAGACGCCGAAAACCAGGAAGACGACGAAGAGACGCAAGATAAACCCTTCGATGACAGAGGCCGTACGGTGGTGGAACTGAAGCCATTGGGCGAAGGGCAAGACAATCGAGACGCCGAAACGAACGATGATGAACTCCAGGCTGACGAAGGAGAGGAACAACCCGAGGCAATAGACACCAACGAGTCAGATGATCTCGAGGATGCGAATGGCGATGTTGAAGAGGATGGTGACCAAAGCGCCGCGGTCGTCGACGACGATCTCAATATGGCCCGCGCCCAATCGTTTGAGTCAGAGGTCTCGTTTGCGGAACTCGACGAAACGTCGGTCTCCGAAGTCGTGCCGGAAACCGGTGGATTGATGGCGATTCTCGATGGAATCGATCGGCTGTATCCGGCGGGAAAGATTAACGATGAGATCGCCGTGACACCGGGCTTTTCTGCACCCGAGCTGCTCAGCGGTCTCGGTACGGAGGACGGCGAGACGGCAGATATCTTCTCGCTGGGGATGTTTTTGTATTTTCTGACGGCCGGGGTCGTCCCGCCGGCGTCGGTCTATACCCGCTACTCACCTGCGATTCCTGCACGCAACTTCCGACCCGGCTTTGCACCGGGACTGCAGGCCGTCATCGCCCGCGCCACGCGCCCCCGTCCGGAGGACCGATTTGCAAGTATTAAGACCCTGATGGAGGCCTTCGACGATGCCGTGGAAGTCATGCGGCGCCGCCAACACGAGGGGGTGGCGATGCCGCCGAAGCTTCGGTTGGCCAGTGATACCCACATCGGGATTGCAAAGCGTCGAAGCAATCCCACCAATCAGGACAGCGTCTTTTCGGCTACCTCAGATGATAATCGCTTTTCATTGGTGGTGGTCGCCGACGGGGTCTCGACGGCCAATTACGGCTCCGGAGATCTCGCCAGCACGGCCCTTACGGAAGAGGCACAAAAGGTCTGGGAAGAAGTGCTTCCCATGTATTTGATGGACGAAGAATTCAATCCCATCGACATTATCTCTTCGATTATGAGTCGGGCCAACGACCGAATCGTGAATTACGTCAACGAGCACCATACGCCGTTTCGAGGCAGCCCTCACGAGGTTATGGGATCGACGGCGTTGGTGGCATTGATCATTGATGGGATGGTGACGCTGGGCTCTCTGGGAGACAGCCGGGTCTATTTGCAGCGCGGGGCCGGCATGGAGCAGTTGACCATCGACCACAACCTGTGGACGCTCTCCATTCTGGAAGGAGTGGGGGCCGACAGCGCCCTGTCGATGCCCCACGGTGACGCGTTGGCTCGTTGCCTGGGAACATTCATCGTCGAAAAGGGCACATTGGACGCCGTAGATCCGAAGCCCGATTTGTTTCGCTTTCAATTCATGGAGGGAGATACCCTCCTGATGACCACCGACGGACTGGTCGACTTTGCGGGAACCAACCTATTGGCCTCCGAGGACAATATTCTCTCTGTATTGCTCGCTGAGCCCGATCCGGCGCTGGCCTGTCTGGAGTTGATCTTGCTCGCCAACCGCGGCGGTGGCGGCGACAATATCGGATTGTCCGTGATCCGGTTTCAGTAAAAGGAAAGAAAGTTAGGAGGGGCGTTTACTCGTCGGCGTGATGCTCTCGAAGTGTTCGAGCGTATTCCACCGTCTCCGGAGGTACCCGTTCCGGGGGAGGATCGGGACGGGGGCCGCGTTCATCTTGAAAGTCCGGGTGGTTCTCGCGGATCCAGTCGATCGTATCGCGCAGAGTTTTGTCGGGATCCCGGGGGCTGAAATTGAGTTCGCCGATGGCTCGTGAGCTGTCGATATACCAGTAGTGGCGCGCCATCTCGAGGCTTACGGGGTCCAGTTCCCCGACGTCGCTTTTGACGTTGGTGACGGCGTCCAGGAGCCGGCTTCCCAATTTGGCCAGCGAGTCGGGCACTGCTACCGACGGAGCTTGAACGCCGGAGAGGGCCTCCAATCGCGCGAAGAAATCCCGAAGGGTCAGATTGGTAGCTCCCAACAAAAACGTATCGCCGGGGTCGCCGCTTTCCATGGCGCGGATAAAGGCGTCGGCCGTGTCCCGCACGTCGACGTAGGACAGGCCACCTTCGATGATGGCCGGTATTTTGCGCTTTAAGAAGAGAACGACGTCGCCCGTAGAGCTGCTGCGCTCGTCGCCGGGTCCCAATAAAAGGGTGGGCCGCATCTGGACGATCGGCAATTGGTGCTCGTCGATAAAATCGAAACAGACCCGTTCGGCGTAGATCTTCGACAAGTAGTAGGGCCAATTTCGCACGACGGACTCGGCATGGGGACTGTCGTCGGTGGCCATGAAATCCGGTGATGTTCCGACGCCCACAGTCCCACTGGTGGAGGCGACCACGATATTGTCGATATCGGTGTCGGAGTCATTGAGGACATCTAAGAGCAACCGGGTGCCGTCCACATGGAGTTCGTACATCAAATGGGCTTTTTTTCGGTCTCGTTCGACCCGTCCTGCCAGGTGGTATACCCGCTGGACGCCATCGGCGGCCCGTTCGAGATCGTCTCGGGAGAGCAGACTTCCCTCGATGACTTCCACGCCCAGATCCGACAATTCGGGCGCCGGATTCCGGGTCAATACGCGCAGCTCCGACTCCCCCTTTGCGATCAACTGGTCGATGAGATGGCGCCCGAGAAAGCCTGTCCCGCCGGTGATCAACGTCGTCATAATGAGATCGCTTTATGTTAAAAGAGTAGCGTTTCCGGATACTCTCTCTAGTCTTGCAATTCGAAAGCCGCTTGAAATCGCATCAAGAGGTCTGGATCGTTGGTCTTGATATCACCGCTCATAAACTCGTCCATGGAGGGGATATAGGCCTCTTCGACGATCTTTCGAAACATCTCCGGTGAGGTCTTGATGACGCAGTCGGCCCGCCCGCTGGGCTTTGCGTTTTGGATTCGACAGTCGTCGGGATCGATGTGAATCGTCCACTTATGACTCTCCCAATTGCCGAGGCTGAAATAAAAGCTGACCGGACCGTCGACCTGGTTTTGGGCAAATCGGTTGTCTAGGGACGCGAAGAGCGGCTCCAGGGTTTCGTCGTCGGGCTCTTCGTCGATGCCTAGTGCGGCGTCGCGCAGGTCGGTGACCGCTTTGCGGGCGGCGTTGCTGATGCCCTCGTAGCGCTCGGTGGGGCTCTTTCCATCCACCTGTTTTCGCAACTCGGAGGCCGACAACAAGGGACCGATCTGAACCGTTAGGTCGCGGGCCGTCGGCGACGGCAATGGCTGTCCCTTTGGAAGGGCTCGATAGGTTCCGTTGATCCACAAGGGGAGAATATCGACGCCGTGGGTGTCGACGAGGTAGCCTAGACCGCGGCGAAATTTCTGGATTTTCCCGGACTTAGAGCGGGTCCCCTCGGGAAATACCAACAGCATCTCACCGCGCTGCAGTGCCTTGGATGCCTCGCCGAGGGCGCTCTCCAAGGTGCCCGAACGCTCGACGGGGATGAGATTGGTCAGATTTTCGAAGTAGGTCTTGCGGGGTTTGTTCTTGAAGAAATAATCGGCCGCTGCCAGAGCCCGAATCTGTCGTCCGTAATCGCCGAGTGCGTATTTGACGAGCCCCATGTCGAGGTGGCTGCTGTGGTTGGCGACGACGATGATATTGGGGTTGTGATAGGGGATGTGGGCCCGGCCGTAGATCTCAACGTTGAAGAGCTTGTCGTAGGCCGCCATTTGTCCGGTGCGAAGGATTTCTTTGAGTGCTTCAGCGACCGGATCGGGGATGTCGACGGAGTCCACCTTTTCGATGGTAGAGGTGGACTCGGTGGTGACCAGAGCGGTCGTTGATTCGTCGGCATCGTCGAGCAGTTGTTGAAGTCTTCCCACGGTCGCGATATCGGCCAATACCTCCGGCGTAAGATGATATCCACGGGCCTCGAGGATGCTCGCCAACTCCACGAACATCAGGCTGTCAAAGCCCATATCGTCGAGCAGATGGGTCTCGTCGTGAATGCGCTCCGGGTCGTAGTCCGAGAGTCGGGCCAGGATATCGTCGAGCCACTGCGATGTGGTATTTTCGACGTCACCTCGTTCGATGGCCTCCATTTCTGCGTCGAGCAGTCGCTCGAGAATCTGGACCACCTCACCGCGTTTGACCTTTCGAGTCGCCGTGCGCGGTAGTTCTTCATCCCAGAAGCGAAGCACCTGGATTCTGTGATGGGAAGGACCACGCGACCCCTGTACCCGGATCCATTCTCGAATCTCAGATCGTTGCTCGGCGACCGATTCCGGGGTGGCATCGGCGTCGACCGACGGTCGCACCATGCAGGCGACGCGCTCGGAGCCGTCGCCGTCGGGAAGTCCGACGATGGACAACTCCTCCACGTTCGGACAGTCGCCGTAGATGTCTTCCAGGTCGTCGGGGTAGACGT
>SKPJ01000160.1 GCA_007119595.1 Myxococcales bacterium | reverse complement strand
CGATTCGACTTGATTTGCCTTGTTTCGCTTCCGTTGGCGGGTTTCGTAACCAAATTTATGAAACGCCACTGATCACTGGCGGTGGATTACCGGCGGTCAATGGATGGCCCGAATTTTCTTGGGCCTGTCAAAATACCCCCGCCGGGACTCGAAACCGGACTGTACAGATTTTAAGTCCGCTGCCTCTACCAATTGGGCTACGGGGGCATGAAATGGGTAGCTGGTGAGGGTAAAACGACCCCACCGGTACCATCGCCACCGGTGGCGGCGCAAGCAAATTACGCCCAATAAAGTAACGGTCAACAAGGGGGATGGTGTGACGAATGGAGCGAAACAGTCGGAGAGCACGGCGCTGCAATCGCTGGTGCAAAATTTTGGCCGCCTCGGGCGCGACGGAATGTCGTCTCTGCTGGCGCCGTGGCTGGTGATCGCAGCGATCGATTTTGGGTTTGTGGCCATCTCGATCGCCGCGGTGTGGATCGCCGGCACCGCCGATCCTACCACGGGGGTGGGAGTCCTCATGCAATTGGTAGGCGTCGTGCAGGTGGTGGCGGTGATGACCCTGCGCGTAGCCCTTCTCAATACCCTGCGAGAAGTCGCCTTCGGGGGGCCGGGGTCGATGGATCGCCTGGGGGCGGTGGTCGGCGACGTCCGTCGGCGGTTGGGTCCGGCTTTTGTCATCACCGTGGTACTGGGGATCATCGTCTCCATCGGCATGGTGTTGTGCGTGCTTCCGGGCTTGCTGGCCCTGTTCTTCTTTGCCTTTGCTCCCTATCTGGTGGTGTCCCGAAATTACGAGATCGTGGAATCGCTTCGGGAGTCGGCCAAGTGGGCGGCTCGGGAGTGGGCATTGATCTTGAGCGCCCTGGTGGTGGCCGTGATCGCGGCCGGAGCGATCATGGTCGTGACGGGCATTATTTCGGCGGTGGGGTTGCGGCCCACCATGGCGGTGCCGGTGGGGCTTGTCGGTGCATGGGTGCTCAATACGGTCGTTGGCTATCTGGCCTTTTTGTGGTGGGGCGCGGTTTACGTCACCGCCGAGAGTCGCCAGCAACTCGAGACGCTTCGCCGAACCGCTCCCAGTGGTCCGACGACCTACGAGATGCCCGAGCAAGGTGGGTAATGAGGCCCGGCGATCAGCGTGGGTCCTCGGGGTCGTCGCCGGGCGCCTCGCCGGGTGGCTCGTAGAATACGGAGACTACGTGGCGCCCCGGTGGAAGCTCCAGGAGACGCTCATCGCCAAAGCCACTGCGCGTCGATAGGTCCACCGCAATCGTATCGTCGTCGACTTCGATGCGCTCGATGGCCCGGCCCTGGTACTGGTCGGGGATGGCCACGCTGGGAATGGCCCCTTTTGGGGCACTGGAGAGGCGGGCACCCATCAGATTGACCGAGATCGTCAGGCGTGACTGCTCGGGCGACCACTGGCTGGTGATCACGGAGTGACGACGGGCGGTGAGAAAATCGGTGTAATCGCCGATGGTGGTCAGCCAGTGCTCGGTTTCACGCGCCAGTTGGTGAAAGTCGCGAAATCCAAGCATGATGCCCACCGAGGGATGGCGTTTCATGGCGTCGGCGGCGAGGCTGACCACGACGGGTTGATGGAATCCATCGCGGCTGGCCTCCAGCAATTGCCGGAGCCGAGGGCTCGAAATGCTGGCCCCGTCAAAGGCAAAAGGGACTTCCATCACCGGCAGCGGTCGGCCTCGATCGTCGAGCGGAAAAAAGGGCATCCCCGAGCCGAAGAGGTAGCCAAAATGGGCGGGATCGGAGGGGCCGAAGCTGCTGTCGATTCGGAGGCCGGCGGCAGCGAGGTTTCGAAATGTGGTATCCCAGTCCGTTTTCCATAAATTGGCCTCCGTGCGGACCTGGGAGATGGAGCTCGGACCGCCGAAGGCGGACTCCAATTTGGCGTGTTGACGCGCCAGGGACAGCTCGCGGCTACGGGGCTCGATGGCGCCCACACCGACTCCTTCGGTGATCGGAGGACGGGTTTGTCCAAGCACCCATAGCAGCCCGACGTCGGCGTTGACGGTCTCCGTCAGGGCCGTGTGGTCGGAGGTAAAATAATCGGGGGCTGCAAAAATCGTCGAAGAGGCCTCCTGTTTGCGCGCCCGGTCCGCGTAGCCGAAGGCCGCACGTGGGTCCTCGTGGGCGGTGTGAATCGTCATCGCCGCTCCGCTGTAGTGGCCGGGAAAGGGCCACAATCTCGCCATCGGTCTCGCCTCCGGGAGCCGGTCAAATAGTGCTCGCTGCAACACCGTGGCGTAGGGAATATGTGAGCTCAAAAGTGCCTCGTAGGCCACCCGCTGATCTGTGGGAAGCCAGGGCTCAGCATCCGGTGGTCCGAATTCCATTTCCCGGGTTGGTTTTCCCTGATTCATCGCCAGCAGTGAACAGGCGAAGTCAAAGAGCAGAGAATAGACATGGCCATCGCCGAGTGGCTCGACTACCAATCCAGGTTGTCCTTCGACCTCCAGGATGACCGGCCCCGACGGACGGAGTTCCAACTCATCGGTCGGCAAGATCCGTCCCGTCAGTGGAACCTCCAAGAGATGATCTCGCAGCGGGCCGTCAATGCCGAGCCCTTCGGCAGAGGTCACCGACTCTGCCCGTCCTATCGTACCCACCGTGGACAGTCCCGTGATGGGTTCCCATATCTGGCGGGGAGCTTCGACGATCAGTTGCCCCCCTTGCCGGGCAAAATCGGCGAGGTGTTCGCGGGTATTCGACGGGATTTCGGAGGCCACCCGACTCGGTAGGATGACCACCGCGTGACCCGCCAGAAGTTGAGGGGTGATATGGTCCATGGGGGCCGTGGCAAAGGTCCCGAAATGCTGCCACAGGGCATTGAACCAGCTAAAGGTGCAGTCCATGGTGGCGAAGTTCGTCGCCTGGGCCGCCGGTGCCATGGGAAGGACGAGCAGGATATCTCCCTCGCTTCGATCCGGCGGTTTCGAGCCGTCGGTTAGCGCCAATTCAGCGGGCTGAATCCGGGGCTGTTGCAGCATCGCATAGCCCAGCGTCAGTGCGCCAATAACGATGAGCGCCAGCAGATCCCACCGGAGATGATCCCAGAGTGTTTGGCGACGGGACATCGAAAAGAGCTCTCAGCGATAGTAAAATTCGAGGTTGTTGAATCCGCGCTCCAGCGGAACGCGGCGCATGGGAAATCCCGACATCGAGATCTCCTCCGTATCAAGCCGGTTGATGACCAACTCGGCGCCTACTCGCTCCCTGCCCTCCAGGGCGTCGAAGTAGCGGGCGTCGCCGATGCGAGCCGGGAGCAGCAATGCCATGTCGCGCCGATCCGTTCGCGCCGTAATACGCAGCAAGGTCGCCGTATGACCGGGCGCGGTTTCGGAAGTTCGAAGCTCCTGAGGAAGGGAGGCCCGCTTGTCGACCCGGCTTCGCAACAGGGAGGTGCGCCGGGAGTACCGAAATTGGGCGAATTCCGACAGGTTCAGCAACCGATGGTTGTACTCTTCGACATAGTCAAAGGTCTCCAACCATTGTTCGAAATTATCGATGTCCGGATAGTCGGCGAATATCGATGGCCGGGTGGCAATGGTGATCAATTGATGATGTCCGGCAGCGCTGTCTTTGAGCAGACTCTCAACGGACGGACCCTCATTGGCGGTGGCGGAAACCGTCACTGGATATTGGCGCAGGTTGAGAGGGAGTCCCTCTTCGCTGAGGGGGCGAAAGGGAAGTCCGGTGCCGAATGAATAACCGCGGTGGGTCGGCGATTCATAACTGACGTCGGCCCGAATTCCCTCTGCGGCCAGCATCTCCTGAGCACGCGACCAATGAGGGGCCCAATAGCCGTGAAGAGAGCGAGCGGTGCGGATATTTCCACGGGGAAGGGTATCGCCGAGCCGAGCCCTTTGTTCGGCGAGTTCGACCGGTTTTCGAAGCGGTTGAAATCGGCCGATGCCCACTGGTTCGTACCGGGCGATGGGCGGCGATGGTGGGCGCCAGGCGAGTCCGATCTGCCCGCCTCGTCCTTCGATGCGCTCCGCTCCTTCCGTGGTGATCCCCGAGTCGGAGGTAGTCAACAGGGTAGATGACCCGCCGCGTTGGTTTTCGTACTCCAACTTCCAGGCCCCACCATCGCCGAGTCGTCCGTCCTCGTGGACGAAAACGGCGGCTCCGTCGGCTCGGTTGGGATAACTCCACAGGGTGGGAATCCCGGCGTATCGCATCAACACTCCAAAGACGACAAAACGGGCCAACAGGTCCGTATAGGGAACCGCGGCGCCGAGCATCTCCTCCCCGGCGATCAGATCGGAGGTCCGCGGCGAACCACTGGAGATTGCGTCTTCACGGGGAACTGAAAAGTCATTATTCGGTCGGCCCTGCTGTAGGGTGACCAGTTGTCGACCCAGGTCGAAGTCCACGGTGATGACATGACCGTCGCCGAAGTCGGCCGCGTAGATGACCGGAGCTCCATCGATGGACAAAAGGGTCTGCATCTCATCGTCGCGAGCGGAGGTAGAGCCGACGTAATCGACGAATAGCGGCATCTCCTCCAATTGCTTGTCATATGGTTCTCCCATCCCCTCGGCGTGGGTGATGGATTGACCGCTTCGCAATCCGGCGTCTCCATCGGAGGAGAAAATCTCACGAGCCTGTCCCTCCGGCCGTTCGATCACCAAGGTGTGTCCGTCGAGTGCGTGTTGTCGAATTCGCTCCAAAAAGGTCTGAGGCATATCCCGGCTGATGCTATGCGTTACAATCAGAACGCGGGCGGCGTCGATCTTGTCCTGGCTAAGCGTCTCCGGAGTGGCAACCGAAATGGGACCCACTTCTTGTTCGATGAGATCGATCCAGGCGGCGCTAAAGTCCGTGTCGTCAAAGGTGGAACCACTTTGACGAATGGCTTGGTAGTCCAGTACCACGACGATGTCGGCGTCCACGTCGCGAGTCAGCTCGATGCCCGAGGACTCCTCCCAACTGCCGGAGAGCGTCATCGGGTTTTGTTGAATCCCGGCGAGGGCGAAGAAAAGGACTACCGTCGACCACAAGGTGAGGCGAAACGGGAGTACCCGGTATTTGCTTTGGCGCGATGGGACAGCCATGAGAGGGCGGTTTCCAAAATGACGTCTGTTGCAGCGGGTTGTCGAAAACTGCTGTTGGTCCGGTGAATCCGTTACCGATCGGGGCCAAATTCAACGGGACTCCGATTTTCGAAAAATGGCCTCGCTATAGTACACCGAAATGGAACGTCAACGGAACGTGATTTGTTCGGGACGTGACGCAACGGAAATCCAGTATCTGCTAGATTTCGGTTCATTCGCCTTCCGTTTAACTTAGTATGATAATGCGCGGGACTCGGTCCTGTCGGGGACGTCGGCCGCGCCGTATCGTTCACCTTGTACCATTTGCCAGGATTAACACAGTCCCGGCGATCAGTTTTTCAAAACGCAACAACCATCGCCACATCGGACGGAGTGATGACAAGACGAATCGAGATGCAAGAAAGTGGTGATATTCTGACCGTTCAGTGGTCACGAATGGGGCGCTTGATCGCTGCAATCCACCGCGTCATCAAGCTGTTTCCATTCGTGATGGGGGGATTTGCCATCTTTTTTATGCCCGATTACGTGTGTCGATTTGCCGAGGAAGAGCCCGTGACAGGATTGTTCTGGGGGAGTATCGCCGCTCTGTCGTTGTTGATCTGCTTTTTGGCTGGAACGCTTCGATATCTGCGTCGTGACCGCTGGATCTTTGATGGCTCCGATCGCATATTGATTGCAGAAGTACAGACCCTATGGGGAGAGCCGGCGACCGGGGAGGCAGACCTTCGAAATCTGGAGGCATTGATGCTGCACACCCGGCGTTATCCGTGGCGCAGCGCATTGCACCTTAGGCTGGAGTCCGGAGAAGAAGAGGTGTTGATCGAAGGACACGGCATGGGCGAAGAATTGGAGCAGACGACACAGAAGATCATGGATTTTCTGCGCGACCAGCGATATCACGTAGATCTGGAGCGACTGGACGACCGGGAAAAGGAAGTATGAGATGGTGGTTTTGGATGTATGCAGCAGTGCATCGGGTCGACGGATTCTGGCATTGGGGGTGGTCTTTTTGACCTTCGGTCTGGGGGGGGTGACACAAAATGAGGCGGTGGCCGATGAGTGGACGGTCGAGAGTGCCGATGATCGCGAGCAGCGAATCATCGAGCGCTATCGCACCATGCTCGAATCCAATCCCGTCGAGGGAATGGCGCTGGATCGCCTGTTGGGCTACGTGGGGCGCGGTGCCGGCCTCGACCGATTGATCTCTCAATACGAGGCGCGCGTCGAGGATTCGCCGGACAGCGTCAACTTGCGCCTTGTGCTCGGCCATTTACTCAAAGCCCGTGGAGATTACGACGAGGCATTCTTGCACTACGATCGGGCCGTTGATTTGGACTCCGATTCCTCTCAGGGCTGGCTAAGTCGGGGAACCGTGCATCTACTGCGCGGCGACCGCCACCAGGCCATGGCCGACTTCGAGGAGGCCCTGGAGCGCGAGAGCAATCGCAGTCGCCGCGACGAGATCCTGCGTGAGTTGGGGGAATTGTCCTTTGGACAGCGTGATTTTGAGCGGGGGATGCAATTTTTTGAACGCCTCTTGCAGAACAATCCCCGGGATCAATTTATACGCATGGACTATGTGCAGTTGCTGGT
>SKPJ01000380.1 GCA_007119595.1 Myxococcales bacterium | reverse complement strand
GGGTGATGAGGTAGGCCGCCACCAACAATGGCACGGCGCCGAAAATGATGAAGACCAAATCGGCCGGGGTGCGCAGCCATTCGATCAAGCGAGTGGTGGGGTCGGCGGTAAAGTCGAGGCTGCGGGCATGCCAGTAACCGTTCTCCACCACGTCCAGGAGCTGGCGCAAGCCGTTGGGGAGCAGGTTACAGACCACCATGCCGGCCAGGCCGATGTTCAGCCCCCAAAAACCCACTCGAATCCATTTCTCCACCCTTTGCCAAAGGCCATCGTCCGCCACTTGACGCATGACGAAAACCCCGAGCCCCAAGGCTAACATGCCGAACACACCCATGAAGGCGGCATGGGCATGGTTGACCGTCAAGTAGGTGGCGTGCTGGAAGTAGTTGATGATCGGCAGATTGATAATGAAGCCGAAGACGCCGGCTCCCAAAAAATTCCAGAAATTGACGGCCAAAATAAATAACCACACACCGCGTAAAAAGGTGGGGTTTTTGTCCTCTTCGCCTTCATCGTCGGATTTTTTTCGAACCCGGCGAAGCTTCCATGCATCGAGTGTCAGCAACAAAAGGGGCACGACCTGGAGGCTCGAAAATACCGCACCCAGGGCCAGAGAGCCCGTGGGTTTGGCGTTCCAATAAAAGTTGTGGGAAATGCCCAATAGACCGGATCCCAAAAATAGCACTGCCGCCAGATAGATGGCCCGTTCCGCCATGCTTCGCTTGACCAATCCCATCAATACGAGCACCCAGCCCACCAAAATCGTGGTCAGCACTTCGAAGAAGGCCTCCACCCACATATGGACCACCATCCAGCGCCAGAAGTCGTTGATGACGAAGCTGGCCTCCGGCCGGATCATAAAACTCGAGATCAACAGCAGAACCACGGAGATGATGCAGTACAAAAGCCACCGGGGAAGACTCCATTTATCCCGATTCGCCAGCACCGGCCGCAGCCCGCGATAGACGATCACCGCCCACAGCACGAAGGATAAAAAGAGCACGATCTGCCAGGCCCGGCCCATCTCCAGATACTCCCAACCCTGGGTCCCGAACCAGTACCAATACTCTCCGAACCAACCACTGGGGCCGGCGATGATACCCACGAAGGAGCCGAGGCCCACCATGACCAGCAGCCCGAATAAAAGGTTGACCAGGCGCAGTTGGCCCGGCGGCTCACTTTTGCTGATAATGGGGAGCAAGTAGATCGATACGCCGATCCAGCACAGGGCGATCCAGAGAATCGACATCTGGGTATGCCAGGCTCTCACGACCGTGATGGGGAGAAATTCCGAGATGTCGACGCCGAAGAATTCCACAAAGCCCAGAAAGTCGTGAATCGTCAACACCCCGGCGGCGACCTGAATGAAGAACAGCCCGGCGGCAACGGCGAAGTATTTGTAGGTCGCCCGCTGGGTGGCGAAGGTGGGTCCGGTGCCGATTGGCTTTGCATCCTTGTAGGTGCTGGCCTCCATCTTTTCACCGGGCAGATCATCGAATTGCCCGTAGACGTACATCACGGCGCCGAGCCCCAAAAAGAGGGCCAGAATGCCGATGATGCTCCAGATGATATTGGCCGTGGTCGGAACGTTGCCCACGGATTCGACATAGGGCCAGTTGTGGGTGTAGCTAAAGTCGAACCCCGGCCGGTCGGCGACGCAGACCCATCCCCCCCAGAAAAAGAATGCCGTCAGGGCTCGCAGTTGTTCGGGCTCCGAGATGTAACCGGTGGGGCGAAAGGCCTGTTCGTATTCCGGGTCGTTGAATACCGCCGTATAGTGCTCGACCAGCTTTTCGAAGGCGTAGGCCTGAGCAGCGGTGAGTGGGACTTGATTGTTCTCTTTTTGGTAGCGATTGGCGCGAAATTCGCTCTGAGCCCGGTTGGCGATGGTTTGCAACTCGTACTCGTCGGGAGCCCGTCCCTGTTCGGCGATGAATTGCTGCCGGTGGTAGTCACGCATAAAAATACCGACGTGATAAATCGCGTCGGCTGTAAAATCGGGACCCCGAAGGGCACCGTCGCCGAACATCGTTCCATAGCTCATCAGGGCGTAGCGGTGAAAGACCTCTTGGCCCTCAAAGATCGTGGCCTCCGAGGCCACCACCTTCCCCTCGGGATCGACGTAGTCCGGTGTCGGCGGTGAATGAGCATAGGTCGCATACCCCAGATAGCCGACACCGATCATGCTGATGATAAAGATCACACCCAATACGAGTGACCAGGTGCGTTTGTTGACCAGAAAGGCGACGGTTCGAGAGGTCATGGCCGAGCTCGGCTAACAGGGGACGTTGCGGTGACGCCGGCGCCGAATCATTGCGGGACCGGAAGATTCAGAGGTAGCTCGCTGGGAACCGTGTCGGGAACCAGATGGGTCAAATCGGTGGCGCTGGGACTGGTAAGGGAGTGGAGAAAGGCCACAAGATCGTCGACTTCATCGTCATCGAGTTTCGGTACGTTCAGCGCCTCGTCGGACAAGAATTTCTCGACTCGGTTTAGCTCCTTTTCCTGGGTATGGACCTGGGCGCGAAAGATGGGGCTCAGGTGCGAGGAGTCGAAATTCCACAATCCCTCCACGGGATCCATTTTGTGGCGAATGACGTCCTCCAGAGTTTCGTACGCCCCGTTGTGCATATAGGGGCCGGTTAACTCCACGTTGCGAAGTGGGGGTGTGGTAAAGTGAAACGATTGCTCGAATCCCGCGTGGCTGCGAAGAGCAGCCCCGGTGTCCATATTGTCGAAATCGTAGTGGCCGGTGGTCATCGGGGGGACGGCGATATTGTACAATTGTTGATCCGTCATCAGTTTCCCGCCGTGGCAGTTGGAGCATCCGGCGTCGCCATAAAATAGCTGTGCTCCCCGTGCCTGGGCACTGCTCAATGCCTGGTCTTCACCGTCGAGAAATCGGTCCCAGGGACTGTCGGAGAAACTGAAGTGTTCGATCTGGAAAGCCGCCAGCGCATTGCCGACGTGGGGAAATTCCAGCTCATCGATGTCGCGGTCGGGATAAGCCTCAGAGAAGAGCTCGCGGTATGCATCGATTTCGCGGAGGCGATCCATGAGCCGCCGCCAGGTGCCCTCCAGGTCATGTTTGGCCACCGGGGCCACCTCGTTGAAGTCACCAAAGGCATCTCTTTCTCCGGCTACACCGCGCATCTCGTCGCGAGAGTGAACCGGAAGCGTCGCCTGTGCGGCCAAGAGATTGTCGAATTCGTCGGACATGATCCGAAAATAGCCCCCGTCCTTTTGTCGCGAGTGGTTTACGTCGTGGATCACGATGCGTCCGTCGTCGAGCTTTTCGAGCCGACCGTCCCAGAACAGCTTTTTGAACTCCTCATGACCGCGATCAAAGACGCCTGGTGAGGTCCTTGGCGTCAGCCCGTGTTGGGGCCCCGGACGGCGTTCCTTGTATTCTGTGAATCGAAACCCGGGCCCTGCGGACAGTGCAAACTCATCGGATGTTCCATGCGACATCTGGTGACAGGTTGCACAACTGATGTCGCGTGAACCGCTGAGGATGGGATCGAAAAAGAGGTTGTGACCCAATTCTACTTTTGCCGCGTCTTGTGCCGGCGGGGTGCCGATCGAAGTGAGTTCGAGCTGGTTCACCGTTTCTCGAAGCTCTTGGACCAGGGTCTCGTCGGCCGGATCCTCAGTCGGCTCGGCCGTCACTTCATCGTTCGTGGAATCACTCGATGGTTCCGACCGATTCGAAAAACAGCCGGTGAACACAAGGAGTGCCGTCAAGATCATCGCCGTCGTCCGTCGCATGCACACCTCGCTTTAACCAGGTAGGTTCATCCAACCATTCGAGTGCTGTGAACAGCGTATCGAATGTGGTCGGTGTTCCTATGATCGAGATCATGAACACCCAAAACGTGCGGGAGGGGTCAGGAGTCGGCCCTTCTATTCACATCGCGGCGCTCGAAGTGGTAGCTTGGCCCCGTCATTTTGTTCGTGCGGTGGTGATTGTGATTTAACTGAGTTCGTTGAATGGCGCAGTTATTGAAAAATAGTTTTGCCCCCGGCGCTCATGGGTCTTCGGTGGGCCGGTTGCCCGGCTGGCAGGTTCTGGCCATGCTGGCCGTCCCCTTCGTGGTGGCCACGATGTTGGTCAGTGTGTCCTTTCCACTGGCGACCTACACCTTGTCGCTCGCCGTCTTCGGGTTGGCTCACGTGATGAGTGAGTTGCGCTATATCGACTTGAAATACGGCCGTCGGATTGGACACCATCTGCGGTGGGCCATCGGAGCACTATTGGTCTCCGTGGTGAGTCTTCGGGTGCTACAGCTTTTGGGATGGATGTCGGCCGACGTGGGACGCCCCTTGGAGGTGGGCATCGTGGTGGTCTTGTCGCTGTCGGTGATGCCCAAATTGATGCGCCATGGCATCTTTGCCGCCTCCGTCGGAATCACGGTCAGCGGCCTTCTGATCGCCGGATTGGTACTGTCTCCGATTCATACGCTGCTGATCTTGGCGATTTTGCACAATCTGACGCCCCTGGCATTTTTGGCCGATGCCTTACCTCGTGAACAGCGAACTCCCGTGCTCGGTATGGGGGCACTGATCTTTATCGCCGTGCCGATTTTCATCGCTACCGGGATTCCCTTTCGGTGGATGATGCAATTCGGCATCGCCTCGCCCGAGGCCTCCATCCTCCCCGTGGGACCATTGGCTGCCCATATTGGCGCCTATATCCACCCCGTCTTCCACGAGGCGCGCTGGGCGTTGTACGCCTTTTCGGCGGTGGTGTTTACGCAGTGCATGCACTATGCGGTGGTCATTCATATTCTTCCAAGGCTCTTAGAGCGCGACGCACACACCCATCGAGGGCTGTTCTCCTGGCCCGATGAGCGGCGCTTCGTA
This sequence comes from Myxococcales bacterium, assembly GCA_007119595.1. Classification (GTDB taxonomy): domain Bacteria; phylum Myxococcota_A; class Bradymonadia; order Bradymonadales; family Bradymonadaceae; genus SLJM01. The sequence goes on along the minus strand of SKPJ01000380.1, from coordinate 1,842 downwards.
TTCCTGATGATCGTGGCCTCCTCGATACTCTTCGGGTTCTTCGTATGGAGTTTCGGCACGGCCCGTGCGGTCTACGGAATCGCCGCTGCCGTCCACGCCTGGGTGGAGGTCCCGATCCTGATGCTCGCCCTCTTCGCCGGGCTTTCCATGGCGGAGCGATAGTTTTCTGGCACCGTGCGGGAAGGGGGACGCATCCCGTTTCATGGCCGCTCCCGTGAGCCGTGATTAGATCCAGAGAACGACTCTTCTCACCTGTGGGAGGCCAACATGCCAATCAGCGATGTCATGACCTGGGACGTAGCCACCTGTGCTGCCGGAGATACGGTGCGGGAGGCGGCATTGAAGATGAAAAACGAGGACTGCGGGTTGATCCCGGTGCTCGAAAAGAACGAGAGTGGTTCACCGATCGGAGTGCTCACCGATCGCGACATCACCTGCCGTGTCGTGGCGGGGGGGAGAAGTCCCGACGAGGTCGTGATTCGAGACGTGATGTCGAAGTCGGTGATCACCATCCACTACAAAGCCCAACTCAACGCCGCCATGCGTTTGATGGAGCAGCACAACCTGCGCCGACTCATCGTCACCGGCGATACCGGCGAGTTGCGAGGGGTGATATCGTTGACCGATCTCACTCGTACCATTGGCCGCGAAAAGCTGGGCGAGGTGATTCAGAAAGTCTCGCACCAACGGCGGCCGGGCATGGGGTGAGCTATTATTGATTGGCTTTCGGGGCTGTGAATCTTTGGAAGTTACTCTTCCTTCTCTCGTTGGCTCGACAGTTGTTGGCCCGCCGGGCGCAGAAAATCTGCGATTTCTTGGGCCGTACATTCCTCTTTAGCCTCGATCGTCGAGAGGCGATCGAGGTGTTCTGTGCAGTCGATGCCCTTGTCGCCGAGGGCCTCCAGACAGGGCCGGAGTCCGACGACCTCACCGCGTGCTTTGGCGAGTTCCATTTCCCTTTTTTGCCGAATCCGCTCCTGCTCTTCGCGCTCCATCTGGCTGAGCCCCGAACCGCCGATGGGATTGGGAGCGGAGACGGTAAATGTCCAGTTGCCGCTGGAGACAGAGCCGGAAACCGTATCCGAGGTCAGCGCCGAATTGTCCTGTTGAACGTCGACGACGGCGGTCAGGGACAGGCGGGCGTTTTCGAGTCCCTCAATCGTCTTATCAAGCAATTCGCCGCGGGAGTACTCCGCGAATTTGTCGCGCTTTTTTCCCGCCAGGTAGGCGGCGTATCCATCGCCACCCTCATAACCGCAACTCGTGCAGCGATAGGCATCGGCCGCCAACATCTCCAGATCCGTTTCCTCACATGCGATACACGCAGCTTTGTCTGTATCACCACTCTTTTTGCCGCCGCCGAAGAGGCGTTTGAAAAAATTCATGATCTCCATCCTGTTGTATTGATCAATATGATGAGTGGCTACGTGCGAGATGCCGCGAGTGCTATGGGGCGAAATAGACGGCGAAAAGCCCCTCGGCGCCGGCGACGATCACGGAGTCATCGGTGGTCTGGCATCGATAGGCATCGGTTAGGTTCGATTGCGCCGAACCCTCGTCGTATGGCGAGATGTCCTCAAAACTTGCGCCTCCATCAGTGGAGCGAAGTACGAAGCCCCATTCGAGCATCGATTCCCGTCCCACAGCATAGATGGCGTCATCTCCCAGGCAGACGCCCTGAATCCAGGTGGTATGGCCGTCAAATAGTGATCCCACGTCAAATTTGGTCCAGTTCGACGGATCCGTGGCGTCACCATCACCGAATTGGTGTGTGAATACCACACCGGTATTGGAATCTTGATCAACGCCGCCGGCGACGATGAATTCGTCGTTGACGTCGAT
>SKPJ01000440.1 GCA_007119595.1 Myxococcales bacterium | reverse complement strand
TCGACAATGGAAACTCACGGAGAGCATCCATCAATTCCTCGAGTCCCCAACGGTCGTTGATCGGCATGATCTGGCTTCGCGTCTCGTCGGTCGTCGCATTGAGGCTGATCGCCAATTGGACATCTGTTTCCTCACCGAGACGCTTGATTCCCGGGATCAACCCCGAGGTCGACACCGTCACTCTGCGCCGCGAAAAATTCAGGCCGTATTCATCCAACAGAATATGGATGGCGCGGATGACGTTGTCCACGTTGTGCAGTGGTTCTCCCATACCCATAAATACGATATTGCCGATACGACCGTTGCGATCTGTCATCTCCCGGCGGGCTTGAACGACCTGATCGACGATCTCGGCGGTTGTCAGATTTCGCTTCAGGCCCATTTTCGCCGTATAGCAAAAGGTGCAGCCCAAGGCGCATCCGACCTGGCTCGAGATGCACAGGGTATTGCGCCCTTCGGCGGGGATATAGACCGTCTCCACCACGGCGTCTCCATCACAGCGAAACGTCAATTTCGTCGTGCCGTCATCGGATTCGTGAGCACCGTTGAACTCCAACGGCGAGATGCGGGCGGCACCACTGAGTTTGCGGCGCAGTTCCTTGGATAGATTTGTCATCTCCTCGAATTGGGCGGCCCGGTGGTCGTAGAGCCACTTAAAGAGCTGATCCCCGCGAAACCCGGGTTCGTCGAGCGCCTCCTCCAACAGTTGCCGGAGCTCTGGGCGCCTGAAATTCTTTAGATCGATCTCTTCCGATCCTTCGGTGAGCTGCTTCGCAGCGTCTGAGATTCGATCAGATGTAGAGGATGTCTTCATAATACTCCCAAACCAAAAGGGCTGTCGGGTCGAGATTACGCCTACGGCGCGAAAATCTCAAACTCCACAGCCCTTTCTTCGCTTTTATGGCTACTCGCTGCAGACCACTTCCCACGGCGCGCGGCAATATGGCTGCCACCGCGCCGCGGTGATATCGTCATCCACGCGGGAAGACCTGAACGTCGCTGAAGAAGTAATTTATTTCTTTGGCCGCGTTTTCCGGCGAATCCGATCCATGCACCGTATTCTCCTCGATTCCCGATGCATATAGCTTACGGAGCGTACCTTCATCGGCTTCGGCGGGATCGGTGGCCCCCATGATCTCGCGATTTCTCGCAATGGCATCGTCACCCTCGAGAACCATGACCACCACGGGACTTCGGGTCATGAATTCGACGAGACTATCGAAAAACGGGCGTTCTTTGTGTACGGCGTAAAAACCTTCGGCCTCGCGCTGGGAAAGATGCACCATACGCATCGCCACCGGAAGCAGCCCCTCTTCTTCGAAGCGGCCAATGACTTTGCCCACCAGGTTTCGCTCCACACCGTCGGGCTTGATGATGCTCAATGTTCGTTCAATCGCCATGAGTTGACTCCTGTAGTGTCTTTTTGTCGGTGTACTATTTTTTGCTTACGAATTCATCACTTCTTCAAGGGTTTTTCCGATGTCTGCCGGCGACAGCGCAACGGCGATTCCAGCCTCTTGCATGGCCTTGATTTTACCTTCTGCCGTACCTTCTCCGCCGCTGATGATCGCACCGGCATGGCCCATGCGTTTTCCGGGAGGCGCCGTGCGCCCCGCGATAAAGCCGGCGACCGGTTTCGTCATATTCTCGGCGACCCATTGGGCGGCCTCTTCCTCGGCGCTTCCCCCGATTTCTCCGATGGCGACGACCGCCTCGGTATCCGGATCTTCTTCGAAAAGCCGCAGGCAATCGATGAAGTCGAAGCCGTTGATCGGGTCTCCGCCAATACCGATGCAGGTGCTCTGGCCGATCCCACGGCGCGTCAACTGGTCCACTGCCTCATAGGTAAGGGTTCCGGAGCGGCTGACCACTCCCACCGAACCCGCTTTGTGAATATGCCCCGGCATGATCCCGATCTTGCATTGGCCAGGGGTGATGACGCCCGGGCAATTCGGCCCAATCAGCGACACGTCCTTACCCTGCAGATAGCGATTGACGGCCACCATATCCTGTACCGGCACGCCCTCGGTGATGGTGACGATGAGCTCGATTCCCGCCTCGGCAGCTTCCATCATGGCGTCCGCCGCAAATGGGGGCGGCACATAGATGACGGTGGCGTTGCATCCGGTTTCGGTGACGGCTTCGCGCACCGTATTGAAGACCGGAACTCCTTCCACGGACTGGCCGCCCTTTCCGGGCGTTACTCCACCGACGATATTCGTGCCGTATTCGAGCATCTGCTGGGTGTGAAAGCTACCGGTCGAACCGGTAATTCCCTGCACGATGAGCCGTGTCGATTCATCCACCAAAACGCTCATATCTATATCCTCGTTCGTCGTCTTATGTATCTCAATGATTCGACCGGGGACGCCTCGCGCCGAGCCGTCCCTCGCCTCATCGGGGTTCATCCCTCGAGTAAGTCAATTGCTTTTCGCGCGCCGTCTGCCATGGAGTCGGCGCTGACGATGCCGAAGGACGACTCCTCGAGAATGCGCTTTCCGGCGTCCACGTTGGTTCCCGCCAACCGCACAACCAGCGGAACATCGAGTCCCACCTCGTCGACGGCTGCGATGACCCCGTCGGCGATGACATCACATTTCATAATACCGCCGAAGATATTGATAAAGATCACCTGAACGCGCTCGTCGTCGGTGATGATTTTGAACGCTTCGGCCACCGTGTCGGCTTCCGCGCCGCCACCGACATCGAGAAAGTTGGCGGGCTCTCCGCCGTAGTGCTTGATGATGTCCATCGTCCCCATGGCCAAGCCTGCGCCGTTGACCATACACCCGATATTCCCATCGAGATTGACGTAACTGAGCCCGTGTTCCTTGGCTCGCATCTCCGCCGGGTCCTCTTCGGACTCGTCGCGAAGCTCCTCGATGTCGGGATGGCGATACAGGGCGTTGTCATCAAAATTCATCTTGGCATCGAGGGCGATCAATTCCCCGTCCGTGGTCTCCACCAGTGGATTGATCTCGACGGTGGAGGCGTCGGTCTGAGTAAAGGCGCTGTACAACGCCTTCATAAATCCCACGGCCTGGAAGACCGCTTTTCCATGCAGGCCGAGTCCAAAGGCAATCTGGCGGCCCTGAAAATCGGTCAGTCCCGTGAGAGGATCGATGGCGACCTTGAGGATCTTTTCCGGTGCTTCTTCGGCGACGGTCTCGATCTCGACGCCTCCCTCTGTGGAAGCCATCAACACCACACCATCGGTGGCGCGATCGATGACGAGCCCGACGTATAACTCGCGCTCAATATCGACGCCCTCTTCGATGTACAGCCGACGCACCAGTTGCCCGTCCGGCCCCGTCTGGTGCGTGACCAGGGTTGTACCCAGAATATCGTCGGCGTGCTGTCGCACCTCGTCGAGACTCTGAGCGATTTTTACGCCACCGGCCTTACCGCGGCCGCCGGCGTGAATCTGAGCCTTGACGACCCACAGCGATCCGCCGAGTTCCTCGGCGGCCTCCACGGCCTCATCGACCGAAAATACGGGTCGCCCCTCGGGAACGGTCACCCCGAGATCGCGAAAGATCTGTTTGGCTTGATATTCGTGAATGTTCATGCGTTTTTGCCTTACCCCTTGTAGGAAGCGTGACCAATGCGCGGTATCGAGGGTCCTGGACCGCGTCTCTATACCGGCGTCGTTCGGAGCACGTCAAGGATGGTTCAGACCCACTCGCGCACCCCTGTTCCCTCGTAATTGACGGTCATTCCCAGCAATTTGGATAAGAGCCGTGCAATGCGATGGGCCTCCGCCTTTGATGTGGAAGCGGGAACGACACAAATCTGGCGTCCCCGGTCATCTCTGACCGACACGGTGACGGCGTCGAGGTGGGTATTGGCCCGAGACTTTTCCACGGGCACTCGAGTACTGGAGAAGGTCAACTCCTCAATGTCGTCGAATGACACGGCCACCAATCCCTCGGCATCGGAGTTTGGCCAGGACATTATCCGGTGACGTCGGTCCAATTCACATAATAAGTGCTCCTCGAGACTGGAGCGCCGACCGAGCTTAAAAAGTCCCAGGCCCACGAATAACGCGGCGGTAACCCAGAGCACGTCGAGCATCGAAATTTGTCCGCTGGAGCCGCCAAATAAGATCACCACTGCGACCACGGCCGACAATACGCCTCCCCAAAAGCCCCAGGGGATCACGTCGGGGTTTTGCTGTCGCGCCCACACCTCCAGCAGGTTGCCCCGCTCGCGGACCCACGGGTCGTACACCAGGGTTTTGGACTCCAGATCGAAGTCCACCTCGCCCGATGTAGAGCGGCACATGTCGCCACCCTCGCCTTCCCCTTTGTTGTGGCCATCGGTTGCTTGAGTCGTCATCATTGCTTCCGTGAGCCGATTGCCGTCGTCAGTATCGCCACCGTGATTACGCCATCGCCGGCACAGATCCAAGTTCCCGCCCCGTTGACACGCCATCGACCCCGTGATTAGGTCGCCAATGTTCGGCCCATTTTGGGCTCCAAATCGTGGCGACCACAGTTGGCTTAATTGTAGTCCGCGGCCCCACCGAAACGCCGAGTGCGGCGTTCAGGCGGTCGCGAGACCAGCACAAGGAGAAGACGGTGTCTACCTTTCTCGAAGAACATGGCCGCACCCACATGTGCGGAGAATTACGCGAAGAAAATATCGGCGAGACCGTAACCCTGATGGGGTGGGTCTCCAAATATCGCAATCTGGGCCGCCTGGTTTTCATCGATCTGCGCGACCGCTCAGGGGTCACGCAGCTTCGCTTCGACCCCCATCACGCCGAAGAGATCCACGACGTCGCCACCGAGCTTCGCTCGGAATGGTGCATCGCGATCATCGGCGAAGTCGTCAGCCGCGGAGCCAATAAAAACCCCGACATGCCCACCGGTTCCGTGGAAATCCTACCCCAGAGCCTGGAGGTCTTTTCAAAAGCAGAGACCCCGCCCTTTGTCATCCGGGAGGAGACGGACGCCCATGAGGATCTGCGGCTTCGCCACCGCTATCTCGATCTTCGCCGTGGACCACTGCAAGAGGCCCTGCTGACACGCAGCAAGGTCAACGCCTTGACGCGCAACTATCTGGTGGACAACGGGTTTGCAGAGTTCGAAACTCCCGTGCTCAACCGATCGACCCCCGAGGGGGCTCGCGATTATCTGGTCCCGAGCCGCATTCATCCCGGTAAATTCTACGCTCTTCCCCAATCGCCGCAGATCTTTAAGCAACTGCTGATGGTCTCCGGCTTTGACCGCTATTTCCAGATCGTCAAATGTTTTCGCGACGAGGATTTGCGCGCCGACCGTCAACCCGAATTCACACAAATCGACATGGAGATGTCCTTCGTCACCCCGGAGGACGTCATCGAGATCTGCGAGGGAATGATGGCGGCGATCTTCGAGGGCGTTCACGACATCGACGTCGAACCGCCATTTGAGCGGCTGTCCTACGATGAGGCCATGGTGCGCTTCGGTGTGGACAATCCGGATCTTCGGTTTGGACTCGAGATCTCCGATGTCTCGGAGGCGGTGGCCGATTCCGAATTTCGCGTCTTTTCCGGAACTGTCGCTCGCGGCGACGTGGTCCGCGGCATCTGCGTGGAGGGTGGAGTCGAAGAGTTCAGCAGAAAGGACCTCGACGAACTCGAAGAACAGGTCAAGATCTACGGAGCCAAGGGATTGGCCTGGGTGAAGATCAAATCCGACGATTGGAGCGGCCCGGTCGCAAACTTCATCGGAGATGACGAACGAGAGGCCATCTCGGCAAAGATGGGCGCCAGCGTGGGAGACCTATTGCTATTCGTCGCCGCCTCCGCCGATGTAGCCTGCGCGTCGCTGGGCAATCTGCGAAAAGACCTCGGCAATCGACTCGGACTTATCGATGAAGATGAGTTTCGGTTCTGCTGGATCACCGACTTCCCGATGTTCGAAGAAGAGGATGGTCAGCTACACGCCATGCACCACCCCTTTACCAGTCCACACCCCGAAGACCTGGATCGCCTCGACGGCGACCCCCTGAAGTTGCGGGCCCAGGCCTATGACCTGGTATTAAACGGTCATGAAATCGGCGGTGGATCGATTCGAATCCACCGCCAGGACGTGCAGAATCGAATCTTCGAGCTTCTCGGACTATCCGAACAAGAGGCTCAGGATAAATTCGGCTTTCTACTCGACGCTCTCCAATACGGCACCCCACCCCACGGTGGAATCGCCTTTGGAATGGATCGGCTCCTGATGATCTTGACCGGTGTGGACAGCATCCGTCAGGTCATCGCATTTCCCAAGACCACTCAGGCCTCGGACCTGATGGCCCAGGCCCCCAGTGACGTCGATGAGGAACAACTCGAGGAATTACACCTTCGACTGATCGAACCAAAAAGCGAAGAAAATTCAACCAGTTAACCCACTTAAAGCCCGCGCATTGCGGGGAATGAATTGATGGTCACCCGGCGTTCGCCTTCCTCGACGGCTGATGTTCGTCGGTGACGCGCCGCTATTGACACGAATTTGCTGCGTCAAGTAGCGTACGGCCCCTTGAGAGAGTTATCGTCGCAGAATCTTCTGCGCTCGACTCCATTTGTTGTCCCGTCCCAGGGTATCGCAACCCCGATATTTGCGACGGTCGCAATTTGAGTCGAGAACGTCTGACATGGTTTCGTAAGAATCGGAGCGGTCCTCACATGCCGAGAACATTTAAAGCCACAGTTACCCTGGTCGCCACCCTGATATTTTTGGTCCTGAT
>SKPJ01000551.1 GCA_007119595.1 Myxococcales bacterium | reverse complement strand
CGCTGGATCTGCGTTGCGGCTCGCTCGACGATACCTCCGGCATCGCCTCGTCGCCGCGCCTTGCCCAGCACACCCTCGACCTTGCAGCGTGCTACCGTCAACTTCGGCTCAAGGCGTTATACTGACGACGTCTCCGCCGGAGCTCGGGCCCTGGGTGGAATCTTTGCAAAAGGAGAGCTCCTATTGCGTGATTCCGTCGACTCCTCCGGTGTCGATCAGACCCAGATCGTCATGGGTGCCGCCGGGGGGACCTATCGAATCAGAGCCATATCTGGCTCCGTCAGCCGAGATATCGCCGAGGAACGACGGGACGGGCTCAACGCCTTCGCCATCGGTGGAAGAGCATTTCGTGTCGCTCCACAACTGGGTTTTCAGCGTGGCAGTATGCGGCTAAGCGCACTGACTCATTTGATCTTTTCAACCCACCACTTCGACCCGGTGATCTCCGTGGAATTGGCCTGGCGACTGATGTGACGTGTCATCGCGCGGCCTTAATCGACAACCCGATTCGCCCCCGGTCGGCGTCGACGGACAAAATGACGACATCTACCTGGTCTCCGACACTGACCTCGTCGTAGGGGCTTTTGACGTAGCGGTCGGCCATCTCACTGATATGGACCAATCCATCGTTCTTTACTCCGATATCGACGAATGCCCCGAAGTCGACGACGTTTCGAATGGTCCCCTGCAGCCGCATACCCTCCTGCAGATCATCCATGGACAGCACATCACTTCGCAATTTCGGCGGGTCCAACTCATCGCGGGGGTCGCGACCGGGCTCGACGAGAGAATCACAGATATCGCTTAGCGTCGGCGATCCCACACCAAATTGCTGAGCTATCTCCTGAAGTCGACCCTGTTGACGGAGCTGTCGCAGGCTCGATTCCAAACTGGCATCACCGACGTTGGCATCCACCTCATTGAGTACGGCTCGCGCCACATCGTAGTTCTCGGGATGAATGCCCGTATTGTCGAGCGGTTCACTGCCGTCGCGAATTCGCAAAAAACCGGCGCATTGTTCAAAGGTCTTGGCGCCGAGTCCACGTACCCTTTTGAGATCGCTGCGGGAGCGGAAAGCCCCGTCATCGTCTCGAGCCTCCACGATCCGGTCGGCAAGGGTCGGGCCGATGCCCGCCACCTGCGCCAACAGGGACCGAGACGCGGAATTCAGGTCAATTCCTACGGAGTTAACGACGTCCTCCACAACGGCCTCCAACGCCCGCTGAAGTTCCGCCTGATTGACGTCGTGCTGGTACATCCCAACGCCAATACTCTTGGGATCGATCTTGACCAATTCGGCCAGCGGGTCTTGAAGTCGTCGGGCAATTGAGACGGCTCCGCGCATGCTGACGTCCAGCTCTGGAAACTCCCTGCGGGCCACGTCGGAGGCGCTATACACACTGGCTCCTGCCTCGTCTATGACGGCGTACTGCGTACCCTGTACGTCGCGAAGCCCCTTGGCCACCGCCTCCTCGGTCTCTCGGCTACCCGTGCCATTGCCGACGGCCACCAAATCGACATCGTGTTCTTTGACCATTTTCCGGATTTTTTCCGGCGCATCTTCTTTGCGCTTGTCGTGGATAAAACACTGGCCGGTCGCCAATAACTCGCCGGTGGCACCGATCACCGTCATCTTGCATCCAGTTCGCATTCCGGGGTCGATCCCCAAGACCACCGTCTCCGGCATCGGGGGTTGCAGCAGTAGGTTCTCGAGATTGACCGCGAAGACCCCGATGGCGTGTTCGTCGGCCTCATCCTCCAACTCGCGGCGAATGTCTCGCTCAATGGATGGATGAAGCAATCTGGAAAACCCGTCCTCCACTGCGTTGCGGTGATGGCGGGTTCCGGGACCGGACTGGCGAACCACTCGGCGGCAAATCCAGTCGATAAGGGTTTCTTCGTCGACGTCGATGCCGGCGGAGAGCTCCTTTTCTCGCTCCCCGCGGCGAATCGCGAGGACCTGATGCGACTTTATTCGTCGCACAGAGCTGGTGAAATCGGTGTACATCTCGTATTTCGGGTCGCCGTCTGCACCGCGCCGTTTCTTGCACACGAGCCGTCCCTTTTTGCGGGCCTGATGGCGCACGTGCTCCCGAATTTCAGCGTCATCGGACATCTCTTCGGCGAGGATATCGCGAGCACCGCGCAAAACCTCGGCGACCGTGGAAAATTCTTCGCATCGAAATTCACGGGCCTCCGAGCGCGGATCCTGTCCCTTCTCGATGCGTCGAGCCAGGGGTTCCAGACCGGCCTCCAATGCCTTTTTGCCGCGGGTCATCCGCCGCGGCCGATAGGGTGCATACAAGTCCTCGAGTCGAGGCCTGGACTCCGCTTTTTCGATCTTCTCTCGGAGTACATCACTCAACTCGCCCTGTTCCTCGATCGAGGCCAAGATCGTCGCGCGGCGGTCCTCCAACTGCCGAATTTCTTCAGATCGATGCGAAATATCGCGGATCTGAACTTCGTCGAGTTCTCCGGTTCTCTCCTTTCGGTACCGGGCGATAAACGGCACCGTATTGCCATCGTCGAGTAGCTGCAGCGTCGACCGCACCTGCTTGACCGACAAATCAAGTAATTTTGCGATTCGTTTTTCCATCGTCATACCTAGTTCATTCAGTCAGTCAAATTCGGATTCACAGGGTCAATTACCCACAAGAGGTCTCATTTCGGCGCACAAATATCGACCTCGATGGAGTCCAAAAACTCCTCGGGTTCCACCAGATCGGCGAGACCGATAAAGCCCGTTCGCACCGGTTGTTTTTCACAAAGTCGTATCGCCGCTTCGACAACAATACGCGCCGTCGTCGCATAGGGCTCTGATCCGCGCAATATCACATGGGGTGCTGCATTCTTCGGGTCAAAGGCAATGACCAGATAATCTCTGACCGGTTTGCCCCGCTCCTGAGATTCGCTCCCGGCTGAATCAGCATTCCCGGCGGCCGACGGCCGAAAAACGCGCAACAGCGATGGAACGAGGCGCAACAAGGGAAGTGAGAACGACTGCGAATTTTCCGCGGAAACCAGACATGTTTCAACGGTGGTAACACCGCCACGACGGGGCACGGTAATCGCTTCTCCTCCGGGAACCCAGACTCCCTTTTTCGAACTTCCATCGGGAAAGGGAACATCAAATAGCCGGATCCCGGGCCGCTTCTCGACTCGATGTCCATCGACAAAGGTGCTCCCTCCCCGGGTGAGGATTCGAGTCAGCGATTTTCGAGTTCCAAATCCCAGAGACGGACCGGGAATGGCATAGGCGACGACGATGCGCGAAGCCGCATTGGCCAAGGCAATCTCGGAAGCCAAATCACCGAGGCCAAAACGGAGCCCACAACCAGGCATCAATACCAGGTTGTTGCGCCGGGCGGCGTCGTCGCAGGCATCGCTGACCCAGCAGATATGCTCCTGTTCTTCGGAGATGTCGAGGTAATGTGTTGTGCTGCGAATGGATGCCTCGACGATGGCTTTCCCTCGATCGACGAACGGACTGTCGCAATTGATGAGCACATCGACGCCGGAGAGCATGCCATCGAGCTCATCCGGCGCATCGATGGGCGCCGCTGCCACATCGGATTTCTTCCCCCTCTTTTCGAGCTTCTGTGACAGAATCTGAAGCCTTCGTTCGTCCGGACCGCCAATCACGACTGGCATGTCCCGTCGCGCCAGCCCTTCGACAACGCGCTGTCCCAGCCCACCGAGCGCGCCGTACACCCCAATTCGCCGTTGTGTCATCATCGAGCCCCTGTGATGCACCGAAAAACCATTCAGATCATGACCCGTCGCGGCCATAATTGCGCCCGGCCTTTCTCCCGCTTCGTGCATTCCATGACGGCTACCAAGCGATTGTCACTGTCGTGTCCCGCCACGGCCTCCTCCACCTCCCAATCCCCTTCGGCGGTAATCGGACGGCCATGTTGAATCCTCTCGCGCTGCTCCTCCCCAATACATACGCGGGACAACGACTGCACCATCTCTAGAGGACTTGAGACAAGGGACCAAAAATTCTCCCGGCGAAGCTCATCGAAGGAAACCGCTTGTTCGATGGTAAATGGTCCCACCGCAAGGCGTCGAATCCGCTCCGCATGTCCCACCGTTCCAACGGCAATGGCGATATCTCGGGCCAGCGATCGCACGTACGTTCCAGGACCGCAGCGCACGATAAAGCTCACCTGTGGAGGATTCCACTCCGTCAGCTCCATGTCGTAGATCTCGACCGTCCGGGCTTCCAATTTTACGTCTTTGCCCGAACGAGCCAGTGCATAGGCCCGCTCCCCATCGACCTTGATGGCTGAATATACCGGCGGGACCTGTTGAATCTCTCCTCGAAACGCAGCAAGCGCACTCTCCACATCCTCGCGCCGAATCTCATCGTAAGGAGCTCGCTGAATCACGTCACCGCTGGCGTCAGCGCTGTCAGTGGCCACGCCCAAACACATCGTGAACGCGTACTTCTTCTCGTCAAAAGCAACGAACTTCGACAATTTCGTACATCGCCCAAGGGCCACCGGCAATACACCGGTCGCATCGGGATCGAGGGTTCCCGTATGGCCCACCTTACGCATATTCGCCAATCGGCGCGTCTTTCGGACCACGTCGAAGCTGCTCATTCCCTCGGGCTTGTCAACGATCAACAGTCCTGCCTTCATATCGTTCACCGGTCCTACACCTTTTTTCTTGTATGGGCGGATGAAATCCCACCCTGTTACGACCAACACCTAGCCCTCTACAGGACCACTTAAAAAATATGACACACTTGCTCGCGCTGGGCTGAACGCCGATGCTCGGAATGAGACCGATGGTTAGAACAAGTGGGACTTCCGTGGAAACCTCGCTCATGGAAAGGGGCGCATCAACTCTCCAATAGGTCGATGAGTGCCTGACTGAGCCTACGTTCGATCTGCTCCGGGCTGTCCTCGATGACGCAGCCGGCGGCGTTGTGGTGACCACCGCCGCCGAACTGTTCGGCCAACGCTGATACATCGACCCGTCCCCGGGAACGAAATGATACTCGCCAACTATCCCCTTCCATTTCACGCATCTGAATGGCCACTTCGACGCCGCGAATCGAACGGACATAGTTGATAAAGCCGTCGGTGAGATCCTCGTCGATGTGCAGGTCAGCCGCCATTTCCCTATGTACACGCAGAAATGCCAGCCTTCCATCATCGGATACAGACAGGGTATCCAGAACCTTGCACAACAATTCCAGCCGCTCCTGCGGCTGATTTTCATATACCTCGGTGCTCATCTCCCAGGGTTCGACTCCACGCTCGACCAATTCCCCGGCGATGCGAAATGCAGTACGACTCGTATTGGAGTAGCGAAAACTGCCCGTATCGGTCATCAGACAGCAGTACAAATTCCTGGCCACATCCAACGATATCTCCCCGTAGCGAACCGCCAGGCGGTACAAGACCTCTCCCGTCGCCGCCGCATCCGGGTCCCGCAGATACAGATCGGCAAAATCTGGATCCCAGGTTGCATGATGATCGATGACAGCCACCGTATCGCCCCAACCATGGGCGGGAAACTCCTCTCCAATTCGCGACGGCATCGCACAGTCCAGAAGCACTGTGACGTCGACGTGCGACAGATCGTCCAGATCGGTGCGCCATGACTCGACGCCGGGCAAGAACTCAAAATTATAGGGCACGGGGTCGCGATTGTAGGTCGTGACCTTTTTTCCCTGCTCCTGAAGTAATAAGGACAGCGCGAGGGTCGAGCCGACAGCGTCCCCGTCGGGGGAGGCGTGTGCGACCACCAGAAAATGTTCGTTGTCATTTACGAGCGCTTCGAAGGCATCGAGTCGCTCCCTAAGACCATCACTACATTCGACAACCGACCGCTCGCTGCGATCGGTTTCGTCGGATCCTGCAGACATGAATTTGCCTCCGGAGTACATGACAGGGACCAGACGAATATCCCGGATTCCATCGCCTTGTCCGGTCTATATTAATTTTCGGGGGGGATCGTTAAATTTGACGGAAATGAGCTTCGCACATCCACTTCAATCATCTCGCAAATCGGACAACAACTCGTCGATCCGACGCCCTTTGACGGCCGACTCGTCAAAGCGAAATTCGACCTCCGGAACATATTTCATCGTCAATTTTTCGCCGAGCTTGCTGCGGACGAAGCCACTCACTCCGTCGAGGGCTTCTTCTACCTCTGTGGAGGGTTCGTCGTCGCCGTGGATCAGCGTAAAATAGACCCAGGCATTGCGCAGATCCGGTGCCATATCGACATCCCGAATTTCCACCTCTTCGAGGCGCGGGTCGTTGATCTCATTGAGAAATAGACGAGCGATGACCTCATGGACCTGCTGGGCCACCCGATCCGCTCGCTCAAATCCGCGTCGATTACTCATGCCTTTGATCTCGTCGATTCGATTCAATCGAGGGTGGCCGCAACCTTGATGTGCTCGTAGACCTCGACCACATCTCCGACTTTGATGTCGTTGTAGTTCTCGAGACTGAGCCCACATTCGAAACCACTTTTAACCTCGCGCACATCGTCCTTGAAGCGCCGAAGTGAACCGATACTCGACTCATAGATCACGCGGCCCTGCCGCAACAAACGAGCCATCGCATTGCGCTTAATGAACCCGTCGGTGACATAGCACCCTGCGATGGTGCCCACTTTGGGAGCGCTGAAGGTCTCACGGACCTCCGCATGGCCGACCACCTCTTCCTCCACGATGGGATCGAGTAATCCCTCAAGTATATTGTGGATCT
>SKPJ01000166.1 GCA_007119595.1 Myxococcales bacterium | reverse complement strand
GGAATCGCCGGCGACCGAGACGAGGATCCGGTCTTCGAACTCCTCGCCGGGGACAGTCCGCTGGAGGGAGACGAATATCCGCTGGCCCTCGCCGTCTGGGGCCGGGCGGGCCGCGATTACCAGCGAATGATCGAGGCCATCGCCTATGATCGCCAGGATATAAGCCTCTCCAGAGAGGCTCCGGCCCACACCTTGCTCCAGCATTTTCAGGCCATGATTCGCGATATGGAGACAGCCCGAAATGTCTTCGAGTACCGGGAGCTGCCGGGGGATGAGAAGAGTCTCAATTTCTGGTCCTGCGCCAGCGCCCAGCGCGAATGCGAGGCCGTGGCCAGCGAGATCTACGAATTGGTGATCACCCACGACGACCTTCGGTTCAATGATATCGCCGTCGTCGTCCAACCCGGCGATCGGGCCCTGTATCAGACCCATCTGGAAACGGCGTTTGCTCAGACCGGAGCGATTCCCTGCAATATCATCGACATCGAGGCCGCCGGGGCCGATCCCTTTTTGGAGGCGTCGCGATTGTTGTTGGAATTGCCACTCGGTAATTTTCGGCGCCGGGAGTTGCTGGCTCTCTTGATCCATCCCTGCCTGGTGGCCAATCACCCGTCGGCCGACGAGGAGTCATGGCTCAAATGGTGCGACGCACTTCGTATTTTCCAGGGTGGTGACCGCCGAGATCTACAATCCACCTATCTCTCGGAAGACCGATTTACCTGGAGTCAGGGCATGCGTCGTCTCGTGCTCGGCGCATTTATGAGCCAACCGGATTTGGAGCGGCCAGAGCCCTTCGAGATCGGCGAAGAACGCTATCTGCCCTACGAGACGAGCCACGCAGATGCGGATACGGTGGCCCTGTTGGCGATGCTCGTCGACGACTTGATCCACGATGCCCGCGATGCAGCCAAAGAGCGAAGGCCCTTGGGCCAGTGGATTGACGACTTTCGAGATCAGATCACGGATCATTTGGAGCCGCGAAATCGCCGTGAACAGCGCACGAGGATGGAGTTTTTTCGGGCTCTGGAGTCGATCGCCGACGCCGATATCTGTCCCGAGGAAAAGGTCGGTTATCGTACAGCCTACGACTTTGCGCTCCTCGCCATGTCCGGTCTGGAGGAGACGCGGGGACAATACCTGGCCGACGGAGTCGTGGTTTCCGCCTTTCGACCGATGCGCCCGATTCCCTTTGAGGTGGTCTTCGTCACTGGCCTGGGAGAGGGGCGATTCCCGGCGCCCGATCCGCCGGATATGCTCGATTTGAGGCGTGTTCGCTCCGAGGAGCACGACGTCAATCCGCGCTACCAAGATCAATATATGTTTTTGGAAACCCTGATCTCCACCCGGTCGCGGCTGTATCTGTCGTGGGTGGGGCGTCACGCCATCACGGGAGATTCTTTGGAACCAGCCCCGGTGGTTCATCAACTGCGAGAGATGATCTTGGAGATGGCGCCCGCCGAACGCGATGACGCAGAGGAGCTTCGGCGTCGATTAAAAGAGCGCGTCAATTTCGTGGAACATCCCCTGCGGCGCTACGACGATCGATATTTCCCCGAGCTCTGCGACCAGAATGCCGCCCGGGAGCACATCGACGCCCGCGGCCCGGACGCCATCCCCCCGGCTTCCGAAGAAGCACGTGTCGATGGTGGTGAGCGACCGGAGGGGATCTGGCCGAACCACCATCGCGAGGCGCGGCGCGAGGCCTACGTCCGATCCATTCGACGCCGCCTCGAAAAAAGCTGGCCCACGGGCTACGTGCCGACGATGCAACAGCTCCGCGACGCCCTGGAGGACTCCGTATTCGTCAGACTCGCCGATGCCGTCAACTGGGATGCGCCGACCACCGACGACCGCCAATCCGACGGCCCCGGTGTCGACGGTTCATCCGTGGTATTGCAGATTTCCCATTTGCGTCAGTTTTTGCGCTGTCCACTCCAGAGCTCAGCCCGGGTTTTATTGCATATCTATGACGAAGATGATCGCGATATCATCGACGTCGATCACGAGCCCTTCGAGGCCGATTTACTAACCCGACTGATCCTGGTTCGGCGAGCATTGAACCAGGCTTTGATACGAGGAGATCTAAGCGGCGAGTCTCTGCGCGAGGCGTTCGACGAACAGGCGCAAACAGCGCGGCTCAGCGGAGAGCTTCCGGCGGGCATCTTCTTCGATGCCGAGCGCGAAAAGACGGTACACCTGCTGCGAAATTACGCCGATGGGTTGGGGGCCGGGGATTTTAAAGGGACGCTGCATCGCGTGCGATTCGGTGCCGCCAGAGAGCGCCAACAGGTCGACGAAACGCGCGACCCCCTACAGCTCGAGATCGCGGTCGATGGCGAGCCGCTCACCGTGGAGTTGCACGGCACGGCCACCATCCTCGACGGCGACCAGCAACGCTCCTTTGTTACAGCGGCTGGCCCGCGTGCCGCCGGGCGCCACTTCGTCTCTGCCGGTCTTGAGCAACTGGTGTTGCAGGCCGCCGGTGTCCCCACCGAGGGCCGCGTGACGGTGGTCACGAGCACGGGCAAACGAGACGACAAATCGGTATCCACCGGTTCTCAACAGAACGCACGAGCTTATCTCGAGGGATTGGCCACCGATTTATTGCAGGGGCTTCACGACTATTTTTTGCCCATCGAACTCGTCGAAAAAATCATGTCCGGAAAGGTCGATCCAGGCGACGAGAGTGCATTGGTGCGCGAGGCCAATGGGCTCAAGGAGCCCTCCGGGCGAAGTGGACAACCACGAGCGTCATCGAAATTTGGGCCGGTGCGCAGGTGGAGCGATGCGCAGCCGCCACCGCTGGAGATGATCAACCACATCATCGCCGTGCGATACGCTCCCTTTGCCGAGATATTGGGGGATTGAAGTGACCACGTTACTATATGAAAAACCGGAGGCCCTGCGCGCTCTACGCACCGATCGCCACGGGATCATCGCCGCCTCCGCCGGCACGGGAAAGACCTATACGCTACAGCATCTGGTGGTCGAGATTTTGCTCGAAGAAGGCGAGGAGGTGCGCCTCGACGAGATTTTGCTGGTCACCTATACGGTGGCCGCCACATCGGATTTAAAGGCCAAGATTCGCCAGACCCTACAGCAACTCATCTCGGCGTGGGAGGCCACCCGGAGCCGATCGATGGCCGTCGCCGAACTCCGCAACGGCGAACTCCGAAAGTGGACGAAAGAGATCCCGGCGACCCATTGGAGCATCGAGCTGGAGGGCGTAAAGAGACTGCGCCACGCCCTTCGCAACTTCGATCGAGCCGCCATCTATACGATTCACGGATTTTGCCAGCGCATTCTCGTCGAACACGCCTTCGCCAATCGCCGACTCTTCGAACAAGAACATGTCTCCACTGACGATGTCATCGCCGAGTCCTTTGCGGCGATGATGCGACAGGATATTCGGCCCGGAACCGAGGAGCAGCAGTGGGTCAGCGCCTATCTCGGATCGGGAAAAAGGATCGACGATCTGCGCGATGCCCTCAGCGATTTTGTCACCTGTACCGGCGAATATCGACCGGTGGAATCGGTCGATCTCGACGCCTTCTCCGAATTCGTCGACCGGATGATGGCCGTATTGGGTCCCATCGATCCCGACGAGTGGAAAGAGGAGATCAAACCGCTGGCGCAGGCCGCAGACGGGCCTACAGCGACGACTTCCAAGACGGTCGCCGAGCGATTGCGGCTGATCAAAGACGAGTTTTTGTCGGTCGTAGAGCCCGATAAACCGGTGGCCAACCTCTTTGCACTCAACCGCTTGCCATCAAAAAAGCTCGACTATCTGCAGCGGCCGAAATACCAGATCGTACTCGATCTGGTCGGTGAACCGGGCGCGTTGCTCGATCGCATCGATGAGTTTCACACAAATTGCGAGGTGCTGGTCGTCACCCGCCTGGGAGATCTTCTCAAGCGGCGAGTGGCGGAGCTAAAATCCCAGCAGGGATATTTCACCTTTGACGATATGATTCAGGTCGTGCGCGATACCCTGATCGACGACGATGAGGGAGGCCACCTTTTGGAGAGCATTCGCTCTCAATTTCGCTACGGACTCATCGATGAATTCCAGGATACGGACAGCGATCAATGGGAGATCTTCTCCAAGGTCTTTGTGGAAAGCCCCTATCAGGACCGGCATTTTCTATATCTGATCGGCGATCCGAAGCAGGCGATCTACGGCTTTCGCGGCGGAGACGTCTACACCTATCTCGACGCCTGTGAGCGGCTTCGCCAATTGCCCAGCGAGGAGACGTCGCTGACCGACAATTACCGATCGACGCCGGCCCTTCTCGCCGCCTGCAACGCCATCTTCGACGGCGGCATCGACGAAGCGATCCCCTTCGGCGATCGGATCGAATACGAGGAGTGCGGCGTCGATCCCGGAAAGCCCTGGCTCCAATTGCGCGACGATGGAACCCCATCGGAGGTTGGATTGACGGCCATCGAGCTCACCACGGAGCGCGAAAAGGTCAGTGTCGACGATATACGGCGCGGGCTGGTCGACGAATACGCCCGTCGGATTCGCGCTCTCGTCGACAAAGAGCGTTGTTTTGAATATCGGGCCACCGAAAAAAGCGAGGACTGGGAGCAGGTGGGCGCCGAAGATATCTACGTGCTCTGTCGCCGCCGGGCCGACTTAGACCTCATGGCCGAGGCCCTCCGTCGCCACGGGGTCCCCTTTGCGTTTTTGAAAAAACCGGGACTCTTCCAGACCGAAGAGGCCCGCGATGTCTACGATCTGCTCCTCGCCGTCGACGATCCCTTCGACCGCTCTCGCCGCGTTCGAGCCTGGATGACTCCCTTTTTCGATCTCAGCTTGGGACAGCTCGAGCCGCTTGCCGAAATCGACGAGGGCGAAGCGGTGTTCCAAAAATTGCTGCGCTGGAGTCGCCTGGCTCGCCGCAGCGAACCGGCCCAGCTCTTCGGCGCCATCGTGGAGCAAAGTGGGCTGCTCCGGCGTCGCCTGTTGCTCGAACGGGGAGAGCGAGAGCTGACCAATTATCTACATCTCTTTGAAATCTTGTCCAATGAAGCCACACAGCGAAGCCAGACGATCGCCGACATGGCGGCCAGGCTCAAATTATTCATCGACCAACGACATACTCCCGACGGCGAGGACGTCGATCAGCAGCGCATCGAGACCGAGGAAAATGCGGTCCAATTATTGACCATTCACGGCAGCAAGGGATTGCAGCGCGCTGTGGTCTTCGTGGTGCCGCGACTGGGAAGGATCAACTCCAATCCGCCGCTTCGATTCCACGAGTCGGGCCCCGACAATACCCACATCCGTGTGGAGTGGTACGATCGCAAAAAAAGTCTACCCGAAGACGCCCAACAGCGCTTTAAAGCCGAAGCCACCGCCGAAGAGTTGCGGCTGGCTTATGTAGCACTGACACGGGCTGAATTGATGGTCTATATGCCCTGGATTGACGAAGAGTCGGTGTTGCGAAGCGATTGGCGCATCAATCGGGATCCATTTATGCGGGTCATCGACCGCATCGCCGATATCGGTCCGGAACACCGGGCGTCTAACCATATCGACCGCCCCCGGGCGACCATCGACGTCGAGCATATAAAGCCGAAGCTCGAGCAAGTGCGGGCTCAACTCCAAGACATCGATCCCTTCGACGATGTACGGTCTTCATTCAGCGAAAAATACGGGTCCTCGAGCCAGCAATTGATGCGCCGCCGTTGGGATGTAACCTCTTATAGCAAACTCAAGCAGCGGCGCTCGGATATCGTGCCCGACTACGACGAAAAGGGCGATGTCGACCCGGCCACCGGCGTATTGCCCGGTGGACTGGCTACCGGTAATTTTCTCCACCTCGTATTGGAAGAGCTGGACTATGAAATCATCGGTGATTTCAGCCGCCAGCAATGGCTGGAAGATGAAGAGATGCGAGCCTTCTTCAATGCCCGGGCTGCACGCTACGGGCGCTTCGATGAACCGGCCATCTTGCGGGCCATGGAGATCGTGTACGATACCCTTCAGGCGCCCGTGGAGCTGGCTGAGTCCACCACGTTGGACGGTATTTTCAGCCTCGACCAGAACAGAAACCGCCGGGAGGTGGAGTTCTTATTTCCCATCCCGGAGCTCGATTCAAAGAGCGGGCAGTGGCGTCGCGTCTTTCGAAGCGGCGCCGACATCGAGGGTGGCTTCGTCACCGGCATCGTCGACCTGCTCTTCGAGTACGACGGCAAGGTCTACTTCGCGGACTGGAAAAGCGATCTGGCCCATCCCTTCGACCAGGGGGCCCTCGACGACATGGTCCAAGCTCGCTACGAGACCCAGGCCAACCTCTACACCCTGGCGGTCTGCCGCATGCTCGGCATTGACGAGCAACAGGCCTATGACAACCATTTCGGGGGCTATTTTTACTTCTTCATCCGCGGCATGACGCCCGATGAGCCAGGCCGTGGCATCTACGGTGGCAAGCTCCGGTGGACCGATCTAGAAGCCTACGAACAATCCCTCTTCAACGTCGTTCAGGATGCCAAGTCGAGCGCGGAGCGCTGAACGCGGAGCGCAGAACGTGGAGCGCTGGACGCTGAACAGGGAGGCGCAGAACGCGGAGCGCTAAACGCCCGAGCGCGAAAGATGCCGCGAAACTACGCTGAGGGCGCGGAGGATGGTGCGAACGGTGGTGGTAGATTCGGGATATTGAGGATGGCCGTGGTCGTCGCTATCAGTATCTTCGAAGTGGGTAGCTCTCTTCTGTCAGCCACCGAGAGTAGATG